>JALELF010000074.1 GCA_022771715.1 Bacillota bacterium | reverse complement strand
TATTTTTTTTAAATACTATGTTCCACGTGAAACATAGTATTTAAAAAATTATAATAATAGTTTAAAATAGCTTTAAAATTATTAAATTATAGATTAAATTTATAAATTATGCCATATAATGTATGAATTAGCTATATATATTATTGGTTCAATAAATTATAATCAATGTTCCACGTGGAACATTGATTTGATTTTTAAATGTATACGGTGAATTGTAAGTATTTGAATATCCATTAATAATGCATTTTAACTAAGTTGATTATATTATTTTAAATACATACTATTATGTTTCACGTGAAACATAGTCAAAATAATAGTTATTAAAATATAAATAAATAAATAAATAAATAAATAAATAAATAAATAAATAAATAAATAAATCTTGGGAAATATAACAAATAGCAAATTTTTGGGAAATAATTGCTATTTGCTAATGGTATGTTCCACGTGGAACATTGAAAAATGTTTGTAAATTGTTTAAAAATATAATATATTATATATAGCACAACGTTTATGCTTGAACCAGGTCAGAGAAGGAATTCAGCAGCCTTAAAAGCCACCAAGCGTGTGTGCTTTTTTTTAGGAGATAATATGGAAAATAAATATATTGAATTGGCATTAAAAGAAGCAAACAAAGCATATCAAAATGGAGATTTTCCAGTAGGATGTGTTGTTACTTACAATAATAAAATAATTGCTAAAGCACATAATAAAAAAGAAAAAAATAATAATGCAATAGAACATGCAGAAATTTTAGCTATCTCTAAAACATGTAAAAAATTAAATACATGGCATTTAGAAGAGTGCACGTTATATATAACTTTAGAACCATGTGTAATGTGTATAGGCGCAATAGCACAAGCCAGAATTAAAAAGATAGTTTATTTATCTGAAAATAAAAAATTTGGTTTTACCAATTTCTTTAAAAATAGCAAAATAATTAATCATAAAATTACAGTAGAAAAATTAAACAATAATAGTGAATATGAAAGTTTACTAATTGATTTTTTTAAAAATTAAAGATGAAATTTTTTGTAAGAAATATGGTATAATTTAATAGTATGAGGTGATGATATGTATCAAGCATTATATCGAAAATATCGTCCACAAACTTTTGATGATGTATATGGACAAACTAATATTGTTAATACGCTAAAAAATGCTATTATAAACAATAAATTATCACATGCTTATTTATTTTGCGGACCACGTGGTACTGGTAAAACCAGTGTGGCCAAAATTATAGCACGAACTATAAATTGTGAAAATTTAGTTGATGCTACACCATGTAATAAGTGTGTAAATTGTACGCAAAATACAACTGATATTATCGAAATAGATGCAGCATCAAATAATGGCGTAGATGAGATAAGAGAGCTAAAAAACAAAATATCTTTGGTTCCAACATATGGAAAATACAAAATATATATAATAGATGAAGTTCATATGCTTACAATTAGCGCTTTTAATGCTTTACTTAAAACACTAGAAGAACCTCCTAATCATATAATATTTATTTTGGCAACTACTGATCCAGAAAAAGTACCACCTACTATAATTTCAAGATGCCAAAGATTTGATTTTAAAAGAATAACTATAGATGCTATATTAAATCGCTTAAAGCAAATTTGTAAAGAAGAAAATATAGAAATAGAAGATAATGCTTTATATGAAATAGCACGTATTTCAGATGGTGGTTTAAGAGATGCTGTAAACTTATTAGATCAAGCATATTCTTATACTGATGGTAAAATAACTATAAATGAGATACATGAATTAAATGGTACTTTAACGTCATACGAAATAGAAGAATTTTTTAAATACTATTTAGACAATGATTTAGTGACAATATTAAACAAAATAACTGATTATAATAATATTGGTAAGAATCTAGTTAAATTGGCACAAGAGTTTATGGTATTTCTAAGGAATACTGTTATATATATAAAAGCGCCAAATTATTTAGAAGAGAATAATATAGATACTAAGCCATACATCAGTATTTCCCAAAGCTTAGGCGCAGACAAAATATTGATGTTAATTAACGAATTAAATAAAACTATTAATGATATGAAAATATCACAAAATCCTAAATTAATATTTGAATTACTTTTTATCAAAAATGTGGGAAATAAAAATATTTCCCAAGAAGTTAACTCTGGTAAAAATGCAACTAATCAAGCAAATGTAATAAAGGAAGAAGAAAACTTTGAAAAAGCGAATATTTTGGGAAATAATGATAATACAAATATTTCCCAGGTTAAAGAAAAAAAGTTAGAAGCTTCTAAGCAGCCATCTAATTTGGAAGAAAATGCAATTTATAATTCAGAAAATGTAGTGGAAAATAATTATACTAATGGTATTTCCCAAGAACTAAAAAATCAGAGAATTGAAAATACGTTAGCTAAGTTTTCTAAGTCTAAATTATTAGAAATTAAAAATAATATTTCCCAAGTTAAGCCTTTACTAATAAATAACAAATATAGTCAATATGTGTCATTATTGTTGGATGGTTCAATTAGAGCTGCTAGTGATAATAATTTGCTATTTATGTACGAAATAAATAGTGATGCACAATTATTCAATAATAATACACAAATATTAGAAGAAATTATTGAAAAATCTTTGGGAAATAATTATAAATTAATTGCTGTTAATTTGAATGAATGGAATAAAATTAAGGATGAATTCAATTCTCATACTAAAGCATATGTTTATAAAGAAGAAGAAATAGAGAAAAAAGTTGAAAAAAAAGATTCTGTTGAAGAATTGTTTGAAAATATAATTGAATATAGATAGGAGAATATTATGAATATACAGGCAATGATGAAACAAGCACAAAAAATACAAAAAGATATGATGAGTGCTAAAAATGAAATAGATAACAAAATTTATGAAGGAAAATCTTCATTTGTAACAGTAAAAGTAAAAGGAACAAAAGAAATAGTAGAAATTAAGATAGATAATGAAAAAATAGAAAATGATGAAATTGAAATGTTACAAGATATTTTAGTAGTAGCAATTAAAGATGCGATGAAAAAAATAGATAAAGAAACAGAAGAAAAACTTGGGAAATATACTCAAGGTATGCCAGGCCTTTTCTAATGGATTATCCTAAGACAATAAAAGATTTAATCGCATGTTTTAAAAAATTACCTGGTGTAGGTGAAAAGACAGCAGAACGTTATGCTCTTTCAATATTAAATAGTGATTTAGAATTTACTGATATGTTTTCTGATACTTTAAGAAATGTTAAAACAAAAATTAAAAGATGTTCTATATGTAATAATTATTCTGAAGAAGAAATTTGTCCAATATGTAATGATAAATCTCGTGATAATAATGTGATTTGTGTTGTAGAAGAACCAAAGAATGTTATTATTTTTGAAAAAATAGGTACTTACAATGGTTTATATCATGTGTTGGATGGTTTAATTTCACCATTAGATGGAGTAAATCCTGAAGATATTAAAATAGACTCATTGATAAAGAGAATAAACGATAATAAGATAGATGAAGTTATAATAGCAGTTAAGCCTAGCATAGAAGGTGAAACTACAGCTTTATACATTTCTAAATTATTAGAAAATAAAAATATTAAAATAACCAAAATAGCTCATGGTGTTCCATTAGGAGCTGATATGGATTATATTGATGCACTAACACTTGAGTTAGCTTTAGAAAATAGAACACAAATATCATAAATTATTAATACGCTAATATAATTATATAGGTGGACAATATGTTAAAAAAAATATTTAAATTTTTTAAGAAAATTATTGTAAGTTCATTTGTTTTATATAGTTATAATTTAATATCTGCACCACTTAATTTAATAATACCAATAAATATATTTACAATTTCAACACTTACGTTATTAGGATTGCCATCATTATTTGCTCTTATTGCAATCCTTTTAATAATATATTAATAAATGGAGAAAAGATATGTTAGATGATTTTGAATTAACTCAACCATTAGCGCATAAAATGCTAAAAAATACAATAAAAAAAAATAGATGTTCGCATGCTTATATTATTGAAACCAATGGTACTGAAAATGCTTTAGAATTTGCTAAAAGCTTTTCTAAGTACCTTTTTTGCCCATACGGGTATACAAATAAAGAAAGATGTACTGAATGTATACAATGTCATCAAATAGATAATGAAACATTCTTGGATTTAAAAATAATAAATCCTGATGGAATGTGGATAAAGAAAAATCAAATGACAGAATTAGAAGAGGAATTTAATAACAAATCTATTTTGGGAAATAAAAGAATATACATAATTAATCATGCTGATAAAATGAATGTCATGGCATCTAATACAATTTTAAAATTTCTAGAAGAACCAGAAAATAATATTGTAGCAATTTTAATAGTTGATAATATTTATAATTTGCTTGCTACAATAATTTCAAGATGCCAAATCATATCTTTAAATAAGCAAAAATCGGAAAATACCTTGGGAAATAATTTAGATGACGAATCAGAAATAGAAGTGGTAGTTAATTTTGTTTCATATTTTGAGAAAAATGGTATTGATACAATATGCAATGAGTTTAATTTATGGCTAAAAAATTTTAAAGATAAAGAAAGCAATATAATAGCTTTAACAACAATGCTTAATTTTTATAAATCAATATTAGATAATAAATTATCAATTCAAAATAATGATTTTGAAAAATATGAAGAAATAAAGAAAGAAATAATTAAAAATAATTCAATTGATAATATTTGTGATAAAATAAATATCATATTTAAAGCGAAAGAGAAATTAAAATATAACGCTAATGTAAATATGTTATTAGATAAATTGATAATAGATTTAGAAAGGATAAAATAGTATGATAGAAGTAGTTGGAATATCTTTTATAGATACTAATAAGGTTTATTATTTTTCACCTAATTCTTTAAATTTAAAAGAAAATGTTACAGTTATAGTTGAAACAGAAAAAGGTCTTCAATTTGGAAAAGTCGTAACTGAAAAACAATTAATAGATGAAAAAAAAATAAAATCACCATTAAAAAATGTAGTTAGAATAGCGACTAAAAAAGATTATGAAAATAATATTAAAAATATAAAAGATTCAAAAAAATCTTTACTTGAATGTAGAAAATTGGCAGACAAATTAAAACTAAATATGCAAATAATTGATGCAAGTTATACTTTTAATAGAGATCAATTGATATTTAGATTTCTAGCTGATAATAGAGTTGACTTTAGAGAATTGGCTAAGCAATTAGCAAGTATGTATAAAACAAGAATAGAACTTAGACAAATAGGAGTACGTGATAAGGCAAGAGAAATAGGTGGACTAGCTCCTTGTGGCAAAAAATTATGTTGTTCACAGTACTCATATGATTTTAACTCAGTATCAATTAATATGGCTAAAAACCAAAATATAGCACTTAATCCTAGTAAAATAAATGGTGTATGTGGAAGATTACTTTGTTGTTTAAAGTATGAAGATGAGAATTATTCTTTAAATAGAAAAAAATTACCGTCAGTTGGTGATGTAGTAAAAACTGAACATGGAGAAGGCGTGGTAGTGAGCTTGGATATTTTAAATTTAAAATATAAAGTTGATGTAAAAAACTATGGAATAGTAGAAATCAAGGTTAAAGATGAAAGTTAAAAATTATTTGCTTGGTTATAAAAACATGTATATAATGCAAGATACAGAAATGTTTAATTTTTCACTTGATTCAGTTTTACTTGCAAACTTTGTAACAATAAATAAAAGTGATAAAAGTATATTGGATATTGGGACAGGCAATGCTCCAATACCTTTAATTTTAACTAATAGAACGAATGCTAAAATAACAGGAGTAGAAATTCAAAAAGAGTCATATGAATTAGCTTTAGAATCAGTAGAAATAAATAAATTAGAAAATCAAATAAAAATAATAAATGACGACATAAATAATTTCTATAAAAATTGTGAGTCAGATTCTTTCGATATTATTACTTGCAACCCGCCTTTCTTTAAAAATGTTATAACAAATGATAGTAATTATAAATTATTGGCACGTCATGAAAAAACACTTAATTTGGAGCAAATATTGATAATTGCTAAAAAGTTGCTTAAAAATAATGGTGTAATTGCGTTAGTTAATAGACCTGAAAGAATGATAGATATTATAACAGAAATGAAAAATAATAATATTGAACCAAAGAAAATACAATTGGTTTATCCTTTTAAGGGGAAAAATGCTAATATATTATTAATCGAAGGTAGTAAAAATGGCAAACCTGGATTAAAAATATTACCACCATTATTCGCACATAATAATGATGGTTCTTATACTGAAGAAATAAAAAAATTTTTTGGAGGTGAATAATGACACAAAAAAGTTATGATAATAGTCCATCTTTATATTTAGTTCCAACACCAATTGGAAATTTAGAGGACATTACTTTAAGAGCTATAAATGTTTTAAAGACTGTTGATGTTGTTTTGTCAGAAGATACGAGAGTAACAAAGGAATTATTTAAACAATTAGATATCAGTAATAAGTTAATATCTAATTACGAAT
>JALELF010000058.1 GCA_022771715.1 Bacillota bacterium | reverse complement strand
CCTAAATATCCAAGTAAATTCTTTTTAGTTTCCATGCCAGTTTCATCATCAGTAAATTTTTCACCAGTTAAAACATTATAATCAGCACTTTCTTGTAGTTTTACTATCTTAGATTCTTTATTCTTTTCTATTATATATTTTACCAATTCCTCTGTATACATTATTCCAGAAGAATTAGCCGCTACTATTTTTTTATCTTCTTTTCCTCTTAAAATACCAACTATCTTTAACGTTTCACCACCATCATACAATGATTTAAAATCAGTATTTAAAGTAAAATAAGAGCCTAATTCTTTATAATAATCATCATTTAAAACCAATTTAAATTCTTTATTAACAATTTCTTCAAATGATATTGAATCTTTTTCACCATCAAAACCTAATGAATTAAGTAAATCTTTATCTAAATTATTTTTACTATTTATCACCAAAACTAATTCATTTTTATTTTCAGGTAGTTTTCCATAAAGTAAATCATAAGTTTCCTCTATTACTGTATTATCATTATTAAACTTTCTAGGATAAGCTAAAGAATTTAAATAAGTAAATTGGAAAGTTGTATACTTATCAGTTATTACATTTATTCCTAAACTTCTAGTATATGAAACACCACCAATTAAATTATTATCAATTTTTTCTATATAATCTACAAAATCCTTAGTAATAACATTTTTATAAGTCATTTCAGTCATAACAGAAGATTTAGGATAAACTTCTAAATTGTCTGGAAAATCATTACTAGTTTCATACATATCTTTTTGGAGACTTTTTATCGTTTCTTCATCCATATTCATTGACTGTTCACTAATCATTATTGGCATAACTGACAAAGTATCTCTTTCAAACTTTTTAATTTGAATATCAAAACCATTTGATAAAGACAAAATTAAAGCTATACCTATAATACCAATACTAGAAGCAAAAGCAGTAAGTAGAGTTCTTCCTTTTTTGTTTAAAATATTGTTAAATGATAGTTTTAAAGCAGTCATATAAGACATAGCTGTTTTCTTTATTTTAAACTTAGCGTCATTTTTATTGTTTTTAATTGGATTAGAATCTGATATTAATTTACCATCTTTAAGATTTATAATACGGCTAGCATAATCACTAGCAAGCTCAGCATTATGTGTAACCATAATAACTAATTTATCTTTTGATATTTCTTTAATTAACTCCATTATTTGAACAGAAGTAGTTGAGTCTAAAGCACCAGTTGGTTCATCCGCAAGTATTATATCTGGATCATTAGCTAAAGCACGAGCAATCGCAACTCTCTGCATTTGTCCACCTGATAATTGATTTGGCCTTTTATATACATGAGAAGAAAGACCTACTTTGTCTAGTACTTCTAAAGCTTTTTTTCTTCTTTTTTTGACGCTTATACCACTTAAAGTCATACCCATTTCAACATTTTCAAGAACACTTATATGTCCAATTAAATTATAACTTTGAAAAACAAAGCCAATACAATTGTTACGATAACTATCCCAATCATTATCCTTAAATTTTTTAGTTGATTTATTATTTATTATTAAATCACCACTATCATATCTATCAAGACCACCTATAATATTAAGAAGTGTTGTTTTACCTGAACCTGAAGCTCCTAGTATTGCTACAAACTCACTTTTTCTAAATTGTAAGTTTATTCCTTTTAAAGCTTGTTGACTGAAAGAACCAGTATTATAACTTTTTTTAATATTTTTTAATTCTAACATATTACCCTCCTTGGTATTTAAATTATACAAGATAAATTATAAAAAGTATAAGTTTTTCTTAATTTAACATATTTTAACACAATTAATAAAGTAGACTTAAGCCTACTTTACATAATCACAACTAGAACATTTTACTTTGCCATTCTTTTCTGTTAACATTGCGTTGCAATTTGGACATAACTCATTAATTGGTTTATCCCAATATGCAGTTTGACATGTTGGATAATTATTGCAGCCATAAAATACTTTACCTCTTTTACTTTTCTTTTCAATAATCTTTCCTCCACAATTTGGACATTTAGCAATTTCTTCTGGCTCTTCTGTTTTTATATATTTACATTTTGGGTAATTACTACATGCCGTGAATTCTCCAAATCGACCTTTTCTTATTACTAAATCACTACCACAATTTGGACAAACTTCTCCAGTTTTTTGAGCTTCTTTTTTAGGTAATTTTTTTAAAGCATCTTCAACTGTTGGTTCAAAGTCTTTATAGAAATCATCAAGTACTTTATACCAAACAGCTTTTCCTTCAGCTATTTTATCTAAATCATTTTCCATAGAAGCAGTATATTCGACATTAATAATGTTACTAAAAGCTTCTTCTAATTTGTCAGATACTTCAAATCCTAATTCAGTTGGGACAAACCTTTTATCCTCTAAAGTAACATAACCTCTATCTTTAATAACTGACATAGTTTGAGCATAAGTACTAGGTCTACCAATACCTAACTCTTCCATTTCTTTGATTAGTTTTGCTTCTGTATAACGAGCTGGTGGTTTTGTAAAATGCTGTTCTTTTGTTATTTCATTTGAAACAATTACTTTTGACTTATATGTATCAAATGGTGGCAAAGTTGTTTCATTAGCATCTTCAAAACTACTATACACTTTTAAATAACCATCAAATTTAATTATTTGACCAGTTGCTTTAAATTGATAATTATTATTATCTAGTATAACTGTCGTATTTATTGTTTTAGCATCTTTCATCAATGATGCTAAAGCTCTATAGTATATTAATCTATATAATTTATATTCATCATTTGTTAAATAAGCTTTGATTGATTCAGGTGTTTTATTTATATCTGTAGGTCTAATACCTTCATGCGCATCTTGAACATTTTCAGATTTTTTACTCACCTTAACACTACCGACATATTCTTCACCATAGTTTATTTTAATAAAATCATAAGCACTTTTTACAAAATCTTTTGATACTCTTACTGAATCTGTACGCATATAAGTAATAAGTCCGACAACTTCGTCTTTTACATTTATTCCTTCATATAACTTTTGAGCAACACTCATAGTTTTTTTAGAACTCATATTTAACTTATTAGAAGCATCTTGCTGCATTGTACTAGTAGTATAAACAGGTTTAGATTTTTTTGCTTTTTCTTTTTTATCAACGCTTTCTATATTAAAAGCATTAGATAATTTTTTTAATATTCCAGTAGCTTCTAACTCGTTATGTATTTCTAAATCTTTATGATTATAGTTATAAAGTTCTGCACTAAAATCATTAAAATTAGCAGTTATAGTCCAATATTCTTCACTTTTAAAGTTTTGAATTTCTCTTTCTTTTTCAACCACTAACTTAAGAGCAACACTTTGAACACGACCCGCACTAATACCAGATGTTTTAGCTTTTATAACACGACTTAATCTAAAACCTATTATTTTATCTAAAATTGATCTAGTTTTTTGACTATCAACTAAATTATAATCTATTTTTCTAGTATTATTGAATGCTTCTTTAACAGCGTTCTTAGTTATTTCATTAAAAACAACCCTATCATAATCTGCATCATTTAATTTTAAAGCATCATACAAATGCCAAGAAATAGCTTCTCCTTCACGATCGGGATCGGTTGCTAAATAAACATGCTTAGCATCTTTTACTTCTTTTTTTAAATTATCAATTACTTTCTTTTTACCTTTGATTACTACATAATCTGGTTTAAAATTATTCTCTATATCAACTCCAAAACCATATTTACCTTTTGTAGATAAATCTCTTATATGTCCAACTGATGCGACTACTTTATAGTCTTTTCCTAGATAATTACCGATTGGGATGGTTTTATGAGGGGACTCAACTATTACTAAATTTTTAGCCATATTCCACTTCCTTTTCTTATGCTAAATATTTTATACACTAAAGTTGCAAGAATGTCAACTCCTAATAATATTATACCAATTTAATTTAAAAATTCCTGCTTATTAATAAATTTTTGTAATTTTTTATTTATATAATAATGTCAACCCCTAATAATATTTATCAAAAAATTCCTGATTTAATATAAAAATATGATATAATGTTTATGAGGTGAGTATTTTATGCTTCAAATTAAAAGAATAGATGGAAAAACATTCAATGAATATGTTACAAAAAAACAAATAGAAACCCCTTATCAATGTGATGAATATGGTAAAACTATGCAAGCGGAGGGATACGAAGTTTTGTATGTCGGAATGTTTGATGATAAAAATACTTTAATTGCGGCTTCTTTAATTTTAATTGAAACTAAAGATAAAGTTAAATATGCTCTTGCTCCACGTGGATTTTTACTTGAGTATAATAATATTGAAGTACTTGCTAATTTTACTAAATTAATTAAAAAGTTTTTAGGTGATATGGGAGTAATTGCAGTTAAAATAAATCCTCTTATTATTAGAAATATATATAATAGTAATGGACAACTAATTGAAAAAAATCCTAATTATGAAAATACATTTAATACAATGAAAAAGCTAGGATATATTCATATGGGTTATAATACTATGTTTGAAGCACAAAAGCCTAGATTTGAAGCGATAATTAGTTTAAATAAGCCACACACTGACTTATTTAAAGATGTAAAAAAAGAATTTAGAACTAAAATAAGAAATGCTGAAGAAAATTATATTTCTATTCATAAAAGCAATTTCAATAACTTAAGATATTTATATTTACAAACTAAAAATAAATATCCTAGAGATTTACAATATTTTCAAAATTTATATGCTAGTTTTAAACCAAGCGATAAAATTGATTTCTTTTATGCTAAAATTGATACTGTTAAACTATTAGATCACATGCGTGATAGTTATGCTAAACAAGATTATATTTGCAATCAATTAAGCAAAGATATATTTAATAGTTCACCAGAAGAAAAAATTAACGTAGTTAGTAAAAAAATGGCAGCTGATAATTTACTAAATCAATATAAAAATCAAATGATTGCCGCTACTAATTTATTAAAAAACAGTCCTAATGGTGCTATTGCAGCTAGTGCTCTTGTCGTTAAAAGTGGTAATATGGCCTATGTCATTATGGATGGCATGGATACAGAATTAAAAGCATTTAATGCTAAACACTTACTAATGTGGAAATTAATTGAAAGATATTCTAAGTTAGGTTTTAAAAGATTTAATTTAGGTGGTGTAAGTGATATAACTCTTGAAAACACTAAATATGATGGTTTAAATCAATTCAAAATGAGTTTTAATGCTAATATATTTGAATATATGGGAGATATGGAACTCATTACTAATTCAACTCAATATTTTATGTATGAAAATACTATTATGTTTAAAAATATGTTTAAAGGTAAATAGTCTTACTTTTGTAAGGCTTTTTTTGACTATAAAAAAAGATAAATATTACTACTTATCTTTTATCGCTTTAAACATTTTTTTCCATAAATCTTTAGAAGAATAGTTTAAAATTCCTACTTTATATACTTTTAAACCATACTTAATTAATAAATAAATTAAACCAATTACTAAAATAATAGATATTATTATTTCAACTACT
>JALELF010000038.1 GCA_022771715.1 Bacillota bacterium | reverse complement strand
TATTAACTGCATGGTCACTTCCTAAGAAAACATTTTCTTTAATTGCTGCTTCAAAATTTGGATCATTTTTGTCATAATAAGTATTTTTTTGTTTCCAAGTTCCTTTTTGGTTTTTATAAATTACTGTATAACTACCACTTATATTTGTAGTTGTTCCTTTATCTACTATTTGAACATCTTGAACTTCAAATATACTAGAATCCCACATATCAGCATGCGTTGCTTTTTTACATCTTTCTTCACTAACTTTACATTTAAATGAAACTAATACATTATCAAAATTATTAGTATCCCATCCTTGTTCTTTAACAACAACTTCTACTTTATCTTCATAATTTCCGTCAGAATTCTTTTTGTTATTTTTTGTTAATTCAACAATAGAAGTTCCATTATAAACACCAGCTGTTCTACCTCCACTTCCAGTAGACCCGCCGCCCCCAGAACCACTATTGTATCCGCCAGAACCTGGTGTAGTAGTTGTGCCAGGTGTAGAACCACCAGCTATAGTATATTCTACTTCGGCTTTTAGACTACTATCTTTATAAGGATAAACTACTATGAGTTTTTTAGTTCCTAAACTACTACTATCAAATTCAGTTGCTACTGTATATTCATTTTCAGATAAAGTTTTTGTATTTCCATTTTCATCTGTGAATTTTACAGTTATAACTGCTTTATCATTTATAGAATAACTTGTTTTATCTAAACTTACTGATAAACTAGCAGTTCCAGTTGGATTGTCTGGATTATCTGGTTTGTCTGGGGTATCGGGAGTATCAGGCTTATCAGGAGTATCTGGTTTGTCTGGATTATCCGGAGTATTTGGATCATCTGGAGTAACAGTGCCATCTTCTTTTACCGTAACTTTTATTGTTTTCTTTTGACCAGATATAACCATTGTAATAGTGCTACTACCTGCCTTAACACCTGTTATTTGACAAGCACCATTATATTCACCACTTGGATTTCTACTCTCTACAGTAACACTTTTTTCATTACTTGACTTACATTCAACATCCATAGCGCCATCTATTGAAGGCTCTAATCTACCACTTAATACAAAAGAATCTCCTACTTTTATTTCTTTATTACCACTACTTATAAATAATTCACTAAATTTAACTACTGTAACAGGAACATCTAAATTAAGAGTTTTACCATCGCTTGTAATACCTGTTAATTTTAGTGTTACATCTCCAGCTTTTAATCCTTTAACATCAAATGTTAAATAGCCATCACTAATAGAAACATTTGAAATAGAAGCTATATTATCTTTTGAAACTTTTACAGTTCCATCAGTTAATATAACATCAGTAGTGGAAATAGCTGCACTAAGTCTTACTACCTCGCCAAGTCTTAAATCAGGGACATTAGTTGTTAAATATAAAGATGCATTTTCACTAACAGTAACTGTAGTTGTATCAGTAATAACAGAATTATCACTTAACACAATCTTAGCAGTAATACTAGTAACGCCAGACTTTAAACCTGTTACTATACCATCACTTGATACAGTAGCTACTAAAGGGCTACTACTTTCCCACATAACTTCAATGTATTTTGAGTCCATTGGATCTAATTCATAATTTAATTTTTTAGTACTACCTACTTTAATTTCTACATCTTTTTCAGTAATTGTAGCAGTTACATGACTACCATCTTCTGCTCTTTTTGATACTACTCTTACTACAGTATAATCAGATACGCCTTTATCTGAAACAAGTGTAATTATAGCAGTACCTGTACTAATTGCTTTTACATTACCATAATTATCAACAGTAGCTACACTACTATTATTAGTTATCCATCTAGTACCTTCATTAGTATTAGCAGGAATGATAGCGTATGATAATTTTTCCTCTTCACCAACTGTTAAAACAGTTGAACTCTTTGCCAAATCAACACTAGTGATTGCTAATTCATCATTATCTTTTGTTTCACTAGATGAGCATGATTTTAACACAAAGAATAATAGAATTAGGACAATTACACCTAATACTATATAAAGTATTTTTCTTCTTTTTTCTCTTTCTTCCATAAACTCGCCTCTCTACTATCTAATATATATTATTTGTGCTTTAAAGTCAATTAAAATAAGTTTTTATTTAACTACTTTTTTAGTAAGTCTCTTATCTCTGTTAATAAGATTACTTCATCTGATTTGACTGGTTTAACTTCTTCTTTTTTCTTTTCTTTATGTTTGAATTTATTAATAAATTTAATCATTATAAAGATTGCTAATGCTGTTAATAAAAAGTTAATTATATTTTGAATGAAGTTGCCATAATTAATACTAACTTCACTTACATCTTCTGTTGCTTTAACTAAAACTAACTTTAAATCTTTAAAATTTATTTTACCTAAAATAAGTCCTAAAACAGGCATAATTATATCGTTTACGAATGATGTAACTATTGACGTGAAAGCTCCGCCTACAATAATACCTACTGCTAAATCAATAACACTTCCTCTAGAAATAAACTCTTTAAATTCTTTAATTATTTTTTTCATTTTATATAGCTCCCTTTCAATAAATTTATATCATATATTTTAACATAAATAGGTATTATTTTCAATATGAAAAAACTCTATAAATAGAGTCTAACTTTTATTTATGGTTTAAATATAATTTTAATAGTGTCATCATTTACACTAGTTAATCTTGTAAATGCTTCATTAGCTTTTTTATGTGGAACTATGTCATCAATATATTTTTTAACATCGATTATTTTTTTGTCAATTAATTCTAAAAATTTAGTAAATTCTTTATAAGTATATGCTATAGCTCCATGAATTTTAATTTCTCTCATAAAAGTTACTACAGTAGGAATAGAAATATTCTCTAAGCTAACACCTACTAATACAATAGTTCCTCTTGGTTTTACCAACATAATAGCCTCGCTAACAGCAGGACCATTTCCACAGCATTCTATTACTTTATCAAATTTACCTGATAATGAATTAATAATTCCTTCTTCTAAAGCATTATAATATTTATTAACTATACCATATTTTAAAGACTTTTCACCTCTTTTAGGATTAGTTTCCATTAAAGCAATATTAGTAGCGCCATTTAATTTGGCAAACTCTGCTGCCATAAGTCCAATAATACCACCACCAATTATAAGAACACTTTCACCTACTTTAATATCAGCCAAATTAATAGCATGTAATGAAACTGCAGATGGCTCTATGCAAGCTTCATATTCGCTTACACCATCTGGAATTTTAATAACCATATCACTGCGACAACTAGATTCTAAAGCATAGCCACCTGGATTAGTTAAAGACAAACCAACTGCCTCATTTCATGTTTTTAAGCAATATTGATAGTTGTCACTTTTGCATGCGTCACATTCCATACATGGGCTAATAGGTAATCCAGTAATTTTATCACCTATTTTTAAGTCTTTTCTATCGTCAGCATCTATGACAGTTCCCGCAAATTCATGACCCATTACTAGGCCAACAGGTGCACCACTCATATAATAATGAATATCAAATCCACAAATACCACAAGCATCAACTTTAAAGACTACTTTTTTTCATCTTTAACAGGTGAGGCGATTTCTGATAATTCTAGTTTTTTAGCTTCTTTTATTTTAACACATTTCATACTTTACCTCCATTATCAGTTTAACATAACATATTATTATTTATATTCATTATTTTAATTTATTTACATTTTTTACATACTTATAACCTAAATCTTCAATTATTTTTGCAATTTCATCTGGATTTAATTCTTCCTTACTAAGGATTGTAACATTCTTATTTTCTAAATTTACTTTTACTTTTTTAATAATTTTAATTTTTTTTTAATGCATCCATTACTTTATTGGCGCAATGATTGCAACTCATTCCTTCTACATTAATTACTGTTTCAATACTTTTAAACATTTGATTCACTCTCCTTAATCTTAAAGCATTAAATACAACTGTCAAGCTACTTAATGTCATTGCTATACTTCCTATCATAGGATTCATTTTTATACTAGGGAAAACTCCTATAGCAATAGGAATCATACAAATATTATAGAAAAAAGCAAAGAATAAATTTTGTTTTATATTTTTTATAGTATTTTTGCTTATTTTAATTAGATTAATTATACTATTTAAATTATCATTCATTAAAATTACATTGGCTGAATTACTTGCAATATCAGTTCCACTTGACAATGATACACCTATGTCCGCTAATGATATACTTGGCGCATCATTAATACCATCACCGACCATCATAACTTTATGCTTTTGTTTTAATTCTTTAATTTTTTCATTTTTTTCTTTAGGTAAAACATTTGATATAACGTTATCAATTCCTAATTCTTTTGCAACTTTAGATGCGGTTAATTCATTATCTCCAGTTAGCATTATAATTTCTTTATCTTTTTTTAGTTCTTTAATTACTTTTTTCGCATTATTTCTGACTATATCTTTTACACCAATTAGAGATATTATTTGATTATTTTCTATGACATAGACTATACTGTTACCTTCTTCTTGTAATTTTTTTTCATCTTGAATAAACAAATTATTTATTTTTAATTTATCTATTATCTTATTATTTCCAATATAGTAATTATTATTATTTATGGTACCTTTTATTCCTAAACCTTCTATATTTTCAAAATTAGTTACTTTATATAAACCATCACTTTTAAAAGCTGTCGCAATTGGATGAGATGATTTGCTTTCTAAGCTAGATATTATTTTAAGTAATTCTTTTTCTGTATACGTGCTATAATTATTGATTTTACTTACTTTTAATTTTCCAAAAGTAAGAGTTCCTGTTTTGTCAAAAATAACAGTATCTATTTTACTAGCTAGCTCTAATACTTCACTTGTTTTAACTAAAATACCATTTTTAGCACAAACACCTTCTGATACAATTGTCGCAAGTGGTGTTGCAAGTCCTAAAGCACAAGGACAAGCTACAACTAAAACAGTTACGAAACGAATTAAACTATCACTAATAGAATACCCTAATATTAAATAAATTATTAATGTTATAATTGAAATTATAATAACAGTTGGTACAAATATTCCACTTACTTTATCGGCAATTTTAGAAATAGGTGCTTTTGTATTTGTGGCCTCAACTACTAATCTCACTATTTCAGAAATGGTTGAATCTTTTCCTATCTTTAATGCTCTATATTCAATACTACCATCTATATTTAAACTACCTGCCACTACTTTCATATCTTTAATTTTTTTAGATGGAATAGATTCACCAGTTATGAATGACTCATCTAAATGTGTTGTACCATTTGTAATAACACCATCTACTGCTATTTTCATGCCTGGCTTGCATATTAAAATATCATCTTTCTTTATTTCATCTATTGTTATTTTTTTGCCATTTTTTAATAAAGCATATTCAGGAGTTATTGTTACTAATTCTTTTATGGCTTCTTTAGTTTTGTCTTTACTTTTTTTATCTATATATCTGCCTAATTTTATAAAATATATTATTGTACATACTGATTCATAATATAATGGCATATGTTCATTTCTAATTAAAATAATTATTGTTGAAATAAGACTATAAATAAAACTGGATAATACTCCTATAGTAACTAATGTATCCATATTAGAACTTTTGTGTATTAAATTTTTTATACCGCTTTTTATGATATCAAAACCATATATTAAATATAAAATAGTTATTACTAGTAATGTTAGAGCATATCTATCAATATGTCTTTCAATATCTAAAAAAGGAATACTTGGTAGGTTAATCATATGTGCCATTGAAATATATAAAGTTATGATAGTCAAAATCGTAAACAAAATTAAATAGTTATTGTTTTGTTTTTCTACTTTTTTACTGTCATAAATACCTAAACTTTTAAAACCAGCATCTTTTATATATTTATTTATATCTTTTATATCTATTTCATCGTCATATTCTATACTTGCAGTAGCTAAGACAAGATTTACATAAGCACTTTTTATACCTTTTTGTTTATTTAAGTACTTTTCTAGACTACTACTGCAAGCACTACAACTCATTCCATCTATACTTAAAATAATCTTTTTCATAATTCCTCCAATTAAAAAGAAAATAATACTACTTATCTTCTTCTATAATAAATTTATTTTTTGTTTCTTCTACCATATGATTCAATATTTCATCTATCATGTCTAATGCTTTTTCATCATTAACTGGCATTAGTTTATCATTATCATAAATAGAAGAAAAACACAAAATATTACCATTTTCATCTTTTTCATAGTCTGTGTATGTAATATAATTATGATTATCAAATTCAAAGCTAAAAAGAATTGTAAATTCTTTTTCACTTAATTCATTTTTTATTTTTATTTTATCATTCATAAACTATCTCCTAGCATACATAACTGCAGTCGCATTATCTTTTCCAGCTTTTATTTCACCATAATTAAAAGAGTCTATTCCTTTTTTTCTAACCGCATTTTTATTTAAAGCTTCATTAACAATTAAAGATGTTATTCTATCATTATCATAGCGAGATGATATTGCTTGTATTCTATCAAACCCAACTAAATCAGTAATTCCATCAGTGAATAAAAGTAATTTATCATAACTGTCATTTTTTATTTTATAATTATTAATTGAATCTATATTTTTTTTACCGATACAACCTAAAATTTGATTTCCGAAGATACTAAATCTCATATCATCAAGTAATTTTCTAGGAATACTTTCTGGTGTATACTTTTTAGGCCATATTACTGATTGATCTTGAGTAACTAATTGTAGTTTTCCCTTTTTTAATATATACGCTCTAGAATCACCAACGCTAGAAATTAAAGTTTCATTTTGTGTTACAATAGCTACTACTAAAGTTGTTCCACAAGTAATTTCATCTAAAGTACTATGCATTTTTGTATATATATCATTACTAATTCCTCTAATTTTATCATTTAAAGAAACAGTTATGTTTTGATTATCATAATACATTTCCTTAGGTAAAGTATTAAACCACTCAATTATTTTTTGAAGAGTATAAGAACTTGCAAACTCTCCAGAAGCAAGACCACCCATGCCATCAGCAACCGCAAGTAATTTAAAATCTTTGTTATAAGGATGTTCCATAATAATTGCTGAATCTTCTTGATTTTTTCTTACTCTACCTATATCTTGGGTTACAAACATTTCACCGCTAAGTGCATACTCATTTCTTTTGTTTTTTAATTGAGAGCCACTTAATACATCATTAAGGCATTTATTTAACGCATTATAATTTATTTTTAAATTTTTAATATTTTTAGTTGTATTGTTTTTTAGTTTTTCAAATAAATCGTTATTTTTTTCATTTGGTAAAACTTGTGGATATTTACCATAGTAATCTATATATTTTTTTCTGTTTTCATTTTTATATCTATTATTCAAAACAATATTAATCGCATCTAATAAAATGCCATCATTTTCTTTAAACAATAAGAATAGATTTTTTGTATTAGCCATTTCACATATTATTCTGTAACAATTATTAAAGTATGGGAAAAATGTGTTTAATTGTTTATTTGCTTCTTTATCACTTATATTTTCACTTATTTCTTGATTTGCGAATATTATAGAAGAATTGTAAATTTTTATTATTTCTGTAATTATAAATTCAAGAAAATCAGCTTCTTTAGCATTAGCCATTTTATTTCGAGCACCATTTTTAGAAGTAAAATTTTTTAGATTTACACCTCTTTGAATGGTTTGTTTTAGTGTTATTGGATATTGCTCCATAAATTCGGGATGCGCTTTTAATGTTTCATTAATTGCGTAATCTATATCTTCAATACTTACCATATTATCACCACCTTAATAATAGCATATTTTTATATTATTGTGTAGCAAGACTTTCTAATACCTCAGTTATCATATTACTTAATGTAGCATTTCCTAAATCTGACAAATGAATACCATCAGGCATTAAATAATCATCATTTTTTTTGACATCTAAATTAATAATAGTTACATTAGAGTATTTTTCGATTTTTTCATCGTTAATCATTATAATATATAAGTTATAATCTTTAAATAAATTTGCAATATTTGTATAGTCTTTTTTGCTTAACTTACTTGTTGCATCAAATGCTAAAACGATGTTATGAGTAAATGAATTTTCATTTAATTTATTTTTTATATTTTCTTCAATATTTTCACTATTTATGTCTTTATTTATCATAAAATTAGCATCTTTAAAATTAGTTTGTAAATAATCAAAGGAATTTAGTAATAAATCATTGCCATAAAAAGTTATTTTGTTTTTTAAATTTTCTTCATGTTTATTTATTATTTCTTCTTTTTTATTTTGGTATTCTTGTAAATAATTTTGATAAACCGCATCATAAATAACATCAGCAAATACATTTTTACCTGTTTCTGTTAAATGAATACCATCATAAATAAAGTATTCTGGATGATTTCTTGAAATAGTATACCAGTCGATTATATATAAATTATCATACTCTTCTTTAAATGATTTTAATTCTTCATTTACATTTAAAAGATTTACTGTATTTACCCAAAATACTTTTCTACCATCTAAATCATTCATTATTTGTCTTTTGCAATCTCGTGAACAATCACCATTTGTACCTAAATTAATAACTATTGGGTTTCCTAAAAGATTATTGTTTTTTAGATTTACAAGTACTCCATTAACTTCCCATGCTGTTCTTGATACCCTAGCATCATAATAACTATTAGGAAATTTTCTTTGTAAGTTAGGAACAGCTCCTAACATAACAGAGTCACCAATTCCAACTAATGGTAAATTAGTAACTACATCTTTTAACTTATTTAAATCATTATCTAATTCTTCTAATGTCAATAACCAATTTTCATTTTCTTTTTTTAATTGTTCTTTATAATTTTCTTCATTTTCTTTAAGATTAATTTCATTTTGTTTAAGTTGATTTTCAAGAGCTTTCATTTCTTTTTTATAACTTTTAACTGTTATATATTTAATAATTCCAAGTAATGTTAAAATTATTATAATTATTTGTAATATTTTAATATTTTTCTTTTTATCTTTGTTATTTATGCATAAGTGCAGTATATAAGAAATCATAATTGTTACTACTATTATCACAATATTTTTTAAAGGAACATTTATATATTTAAACATAAATATAACAGGATATTGAACTAAGTATATTTCATAACTTATACTTGAAATAAATTTTATAATCTTTTCAAATAATAAATCGTCATTAATAGATATACTATAATCTATCAATCTACAGCTAATTATAGATACTATAATCATATCATTTAAATATATTGAAGAACTATTATTAATAAAGAAGCAGCCAAGTATTAATAAATAAAGGTAAAATACTTTTTGCTTAAAATTGTTTAAAACTAATGGCTTATAATTAGTATGAATAAATCCCAATGTAAGACCAAACAATAATGAAAAAATTCTTGTAAAAGTACTATAATACACTACCATAATATCTTTTGAAAAGCTCATTTTATAAAAATATAATGTAAATATGTAAGATGTTAAAAAAGCTAGAAATAATGGTACAAGTTTATTAAATTTATTTTGAATTTTATTTAGTCCTCTATATATAAAAGGAAATATTAAATCGAATTGTATTAATATTGATATATACCATAAATGCATAAATGGAGAATTAATGCTACCTGAGAAATAATCCATATTAGCGTTTATTTGCCAAAAGTTATTATATCCTAAAATAATAGATGTGACTTCTCTTTTTAGGTTAAACCAATGTAAATCTGATATAAATGATGTTAAGAATACTGTTATAAATACTACTATAATAAGTGGTAAATATAGTTTTTTTAATTTATTAAGATAGTATTCTTTTGTAGAAAAATCATCTTTTTGGGATGCACTGATATATGTTAGA
>JALELF010000036.1 GCA_022771715.1 Bacillota bacterium | reverse complement strand
CCTAACATCATCATTGTTTTATTCTCCATTGTTTCTAATCTGTTTTTATACTTAGTTTCACGAGCTTTATTTTGTAAAGTAGAAACTGTTCTAGAAAACATCATTAATTGTTCCAACTTATTTTCCTGTGAACCTAAACCTAAACGATATAAAAGTCTCATCATACGCATAGAGTCCCTTACTGGGTATTCCTTAGCAAAATCCATATAAGGATCAACAGTAGAAATACCTTCATCTATTTTATGAACTAATCTTTTTAATCCTGGTTTAAATATATCAGGAGCTGTTTCAATAGACTTAGCTAAAGCAACTGGAACAGTATAATGTTGAATCAAAATTTCCAAACTCTTTAAATAGTAAGGAAGCATTGAATCAATTGAAGTTAAATTACTTTTATAATATTTTTTTAACTTCATATATGGCAGTTTAAACATTAAAAATCCAACTAAAACAGAAGCTAAAACATATATAAAGTTTAATTGAGATAAAAATATAAATACAAAAGCTACTATAGTAACTAAACCATTTCTAATTCTTTGACCAAATAACTTTTCAACATCAGCATTAGTTAATCCACTACCATATTTGGCAGCAAGTAAAAACTGATAATCATCTTCCATCAAAAAGTTAAAATAAGGTTGTGTATCTTCTATAAATTTTTTCGAATCAATTGCTCTATTGTATTGTAGAATGAAAAGTACAATAACAGCTATAATTATAAACCATACTCCCATTATTCAGCACCTACATTCTCATTATAATATTTTTCTCCATTCAATAGGAAATATGTATTAACAATAATAATACCATGCAATAGTATTTGAACAATTACATTGTCAAGTAATTTGATATATGAATCTACTCCTAATAAGAATTGTACTAACATAACCATAAAGTATAATAAAATACCAAATTGAACAAATTTTTTATGAAATTGTGCTCTATCCATACGGTCACGGTAAACATTTTCAACAAGCATATCTATGTCAAGTGACATATTTTCTAAAGCTTTTGCTGAATCTCTAGAACCTTCATTAGTAATTTGTAAGAATAATTGATGCATATTTCTTACAACAAAGTAATCGTATCTATCATTCATATATTTTATAGATTCATCGATTGTACCATTTTCATATGCTAAATCTATCATCATTTTAACATCAGCTTTAACAGGATCTTCTAATACTCCTGATTCATAAACACCTTCTAAAGCTTTCACGAAGCTTTGTGTAGTAGCAAATTCCATAATGGTGTTACTTGTATAAACTTGAATCTGTTCGAAAATAAACTCACTATATATTCTTTTACATCTTAAGTATGCTAAGTAAGGAATGGTTGCAACCGCTAAAACCATATACACAAATGATAATATCAAATTGTAAAAATACAAATATGATAAGATAAATGCGCCTCCTGCAAACACAGCTACTTGAATTGTATATTGCTTTATTGTATATTCTTGACCTAATTGCTGTACTTTTTCACGCACAGATTTAAATGAGTAAGGTGCATACTTATTATATAAAGTACCAACCTGATTAACTACATATTTGTATACATTAGTGCCTGTGTTTCTTCTATAAACAACAATAAAAACAATAATAAATGCAATAAGGAAAAACATTAGCTGATTCATAAAACACCCTCTTTCTAAATACTTAGAACTTCTACTTCTTTTTCATTTTTAGGAGCTGGTGTTCCTTCGCTATCTTCAGTAGCTTCTATCATAGGAACACTTACACCTTGTCCTTCTAAGTAAGATATTAAATTCTTACTTGGATTTCTCTTAGTAATTTGACCAGTTGTAGTTTTTTTATAAATTGTATTATATTTAGCTTCATTATCTTCGGTAACATAAAACTCTGTAATTTCACCAATTTCTCTTTTGAATTTTTTAGTTACTGGATCTTGGAAACCTCTAATATAAACACCTAATTGTATGTAACGATAAATTGATTTTAAAAACTGTTCAATATCTTGATTAGTTTCCAACAAACTATACATACGGTTAGGAATAGATGCTGCTTTGTCAGCATGAATTGTGGAAAGAATGTAATGACCTGAAGATATAGAGTTACGTACAGCCATTACAGCTTCACCACTACGAACTTCTGATAGTAAAATCCATTTGGGGTTTTGTCTCATACAAGTTACAAGAACATCAGAGTAAGATGCTATATTATTAGTTTTCATAGCAACTATATCTCTATGTGGAAATATTCTATCTAAGTGTAATTCTAGTGTGTCCTCAATTGTAATTAATTTTTCATTTTCTTTTGTATG
This sequence comes from Bacillota bacterium, assembly GCA_022771715.1. GTDB lineage: Bacteria > Bacillota_I > Bacilli_A > RF39 > UBA660 > JALELF01. Next base: position 19,531 of record JALELF010000036.1, on the reverse strand, counting down.
AGCAGCTAAATATTTTACAAATTCTGTTTTACCTGAGCCTGTTTCTCCACATACAATTATATTACAATGTCCCTCAACACATTTAAGTAGAAAATCATGAACATCTAGTGTTATATAATCTTCTTTTAATAATTTGTCTTTTTCTAGTCTTATTTTAGCAGGTGTTTTTCTGACAACGACTGCTATTCCATTTCTAGCAATAGAATCATGAACAAAATTAAGACGTAATTCTGCACTTTCGGCATCTAAGAAAGGATGGGCCATATTGAATGTTTTGCCCATAACATTAGAACACTGGAAAGCGAGCTTTTCCATAAAGGCATTATTTATTTTTTCATTTTCTATTCTATAAATACCTTTAGACAAAGTCTTTAACCAAATTTGACCACCATTACTATAAGAAATATCTGTAATGTCATCATCTTCTAGATATGGTTTTAAAGCTCCAAAGTCTATTTGAGCAAACATATTATCATTCATGACTATTCACCTTCTTTTTGATTGTCTTTGTTTTTATCCTCTTCTGTGCCTTTATCTTCTTCTCCACTATTTTCATCAATTACAACAGTATGAGAATTAATAAAATCTTTTAAATAAATTGTACTTACTTGAGTTTCACCTACAGCAATATCTGCATTTCCTCCATGTGGTACTGGGAATAATACAACTGAATATTCAGTCATATAGCTTGCTTTTCTAAGTAAGATGTTAATTTCTGAATTCACACCAAATATGAACATTGATGGTATTCTGTCTTCTGAAGTATTTTCAAATACATTTTTACCAGAAGAATCCTTTACAGCTAAAACTTCGATGTTTTCAACTAATTTTCCAACTATTAATCTACCATTATCATCTTTTGCTTTCATATAAATATCTATATAATTTCCTGGCATAATAGAGTTACCATAAGTAGATGTCATTGTTACTGGAAATGAGTAAGGAATTTCATCAGCCTTAATATTTATAAGTGAACTATCTGGTAATTGTTCTTCTCTAACTACTGTTTCAACAAAGAACATACTACCTGCTGGGATTATAGTATTATAATTTGAATAATTACCTACTATATTCTTCTTATATCTAATTACACCTTCTTTTAACATTTGAGGTACAACACTAATTGTCGTAATCATATCCTCTGTAATAAGTGTTCTTGGTTGTATTGTTTGTTTAGCAACTGGTATATCTTTTATTGGTGTTATACTTTTTTCTACTTGATAATTATAGCCAAAATATAATATTGCTATAATTATTATTACTCCCAATATAGTTACAGTGTTTTTATTTGTTATAAACTTTTTAATAGAAACTAAAATATTCATAAAATCAATCCTTTCTAATATGGCGTTTCTAATATAGCATCTAATCTATTTACGATGTCAAAATTAATTTGTTCATCCCCAGTTACGTTGCCTGCTTCAGTACTTTTTACCTCAATACTAACTTTAGGAGGTGTTTCATTAACATCATAAATTTTTATCTCATATGTTCTTGCTAAGGAAGCACTTTGTGCAAAACGTCTAATAAAGTTTTCCACAAATTTTTCTCTATCTATTCTTATTGCTCCTGTAGCCCTATATTCTCCTATATTAACAGAATCAAACATCGCAGCTTCTGTTACTTCTTTAAGTAAATGATAATTATGCTCATCTGTATTTGTTACTCTTTGAAAGAAGAAGATAAACGCTATTGATATAACTCCCATTAATATAACCAAATATCCCCAAAAAGACTCCTTCACTTAATCACCCCTATACATAGATAATTATTGATAGTATCTATATTTAGGCATAAATACCCCTTACCGTATACTATCTATGGTTTAAGTATAGCATGTTAACTTCTATATTTCAAGAAAAATTTATATTTTTTTACACAATGTAGACAAAAAATCATAACTTACATATATAACAAAAAAAGGTTCATACTTTCGTATAAACCTTTTATAAACTTTCTTCACCTTTATTTTTAAATTGTAAAACAATTGGTGTACCTTCTAAATCAAATGATTCTCTTATTTTGTTTTCTAAATATCTTTCATAAGAAAAATGAATTAAACCTTTACTATTAACTTGAATATCAAAAGTAGGAGGAGCTACACTAACTTGATGTGCAAAATATATCTTTAATCTTTTACCTTTATATGTTGGTGGTAAATTAAGATTATATGCATCTCTTATTACATCATTAAGTAAGCTTGTCCCTATTTCTTTATGACTATTTTCATAAACTTTAATAACTTCAGGCATTAGTGTATGAATTCTTTTTTTAGTAAGACTTGATAGAAATACAATAGGTGCATATGGAATAAATTGAAAATTATTTCTAATATCTTTTATAAATTTCTTCATTTCTTCATCTTTGTTTTCTATTAAATCCCATTTATTAACAACTAATATAGTAGCTTTACCAGCTTCTTTAGCATATCCTGCTATGTGTTTGTCATGTTCAATTATGCCTTCTTTGGCATCTATTACTACTAAACATACATCACTTCTATCAATTGCTTTTAATGTTCTAAGTAAACTATACTTTTCTATTGTTTCATATACTTTGCCTTTTTTTCTCATACCAGCAGTATCAATTACTGTAAACTTTTCATCGTGGTATGTAAACACTGTGTCAATAGCATCTCTTGTAGTACCAGCTTCATTACTTACAATTACTCTTTCTTCATTTAATAAAGCATTTACTAAACTACTTTTACCAACATTAGGTCTACCTATTACAGAAAACTTAATTGTTTCATCATCTTCATAATTTTCTTCTTTAAAATCTTTTGTAATTGCGTTCATTAAAGTTGTAAAGCCTAAATTATGTTCACCACTTACTTCTACTATATTATCAAATCCCAATTCATAGAAATCATATAAGTGTTCATTATAAAGTTTGCTATCTATTTTATTAATAACTAAAATAACATCCTTTTTACTTTTTCTTAACATATCTCTAATTACATAATCATTAGTCGTTAAGCTTTCTTTACCATCTACAACAAATAAGACAACATCTGCTTCATCTATTGCAAGACTAGCTTGAATTTTAATAGAATCATTAAATAGTTCATCACTTACATCAATTCCACCAGTATCTATTAAATGAAAATTATATTTATCTGTTTTTACATTTCCATATATTCTATCTCTTGTAACTCCTGGTGTATCTTCTATGATTGCTACTTTTGAACCAACTAAACGATTAAAAATAGTTGATTTTCCTACATTAGGTCTACCAACGAGTGCAACAACGTATTTTTTCATATTATACCTCAACCTTAATTATTTTAGCATTCCTTAAAATAAATTCACTATCATAAATTATATCAACAAATTCTAAAATATTAATTAAGTCTTTCTTATTAAGTTTTTTTATCAAACATAAATAATAGTCATTATTATAAAGATATATTTCAAATTTAGCAAGTAATTTTTTATCAATTAAAAATATATCTTTTGTTTTATATAAAAATTTAGTTTTTTTAGGTTTATTTATTTTCATATCAATACTTGAATTAAAATAATCAAGATAATCTATATCTTCTTTTTCTATTTCTAAAGCTACTCCATAAGTATCATCTATATAAATGTTTACTTCATAAAAGCCATTGATATTAATTTTATATGTTTCTTTTAGTTTCAAAAAAAAATCTTGAAAATATTTTTCTAAATCTTTTTTTTCATTTAAGTTTACATTAAATGATTGGTTAGAAATTAGAAAGGTATACGTATTTTCATTCTTATTAATGATATGCATTTTTATCACCTAATTTATTTTATGAAAATAAGTATTAAGTGTTAAATTATTCTTTCTATTTTATCGTATATTTCATTTCTTCCCATTTTAGTTACGTTAGAAAATACAACAAATTCATCTCCTACTACTAAATCTAAAGTATTTAATATTATACTTCTTTGTTTTTGATGTAGTGGTGTTCCTACTTTGTCGGCTTTAGTTGCGACAATAGTTACTGGTAATTTGTAATATTTCAAAAAGTTATACATCATTATATCATCATTACTTGGTTTATGACGAAAATCAATAAGCATAAAAACTTGTTTTAAGTTTTTTCTATTCATTAAATAATCTTCCATCATAAGTCCAAACTTTTTTTGTTTCTTTTTACTTAAGTTTGCAAAGCCATAACCAGGTGCATCAACTAAATAAAAATTATCATTTATTAAATAGAAATTAATTGTCTGAGTTTTACCAGGATTAGCTGAAGTTCTAGCATAGTTTTTTCTATTAATTAAAGAATTAATAAAACTACTTTTACCAACATTACTTCTTCCTACAAGCAAAAACTCGCATTTTTCATCGGTTGGATACTGACTTCTTCTAACTGCTGTGATTGCTAATGAAACGCTATTTATTTTCATATAATACACCTCTAAACGTACTAATTATAACATTTATGTATTGTATTTGTCAAAGAATAAAAATACACTATTTTCATAGTGTAACATTATTTTTCTATATTCAAATGCTTATAAGCTTTATCAGTAACAATTCTTCCACGGCTAGTTCTTTTTAGAAAACCATTTTGAAGTAAATAAGGTTCATAGACATCTTCTATTGTAGTTACTTCTTCACCAATAGAAGACGCTATTGCTTCTATTCCAACAGGACCACCATTAAATTTTTCAATGATTGCTAATAAAAAGTTGTAGTCAGTTTCATCTAATCCTAAAGGGTCAACTTTCAATTTATCTAATGATAGTTTAGCTATATCTAAATCAATATGCCCACTACCCATTACTAAAGCAAAGTCTCTTACTCTTTTAAATAATCTATTAGCAATTCTAGGAGTACCTCTACTTCTTGTAGCAAGTTCTATACTAGCTTCATTAGTTATTTCACAATTAAATACAGAACTAGTTCTTTCTACAATTTTTTCTAATTCTTCTATTGTATAATAATTAAGCTTAAAGATTATACCGAATCTATCTCTTAATGGTCCTGTCAAATCTCCCATTCTAGTTGTAGCTCCTACTAGTGTAAATGGTGGCAAATCAATTGTAATATTTCTAGATGAAGAATCACTCCCAATTATTATGTCTAATTTAAAATCTTCCATTGCTGAATATAAAATTTCCTCAATAAATCTTGGTATTCTATGTATTTCATCAATAAATAAAATATCTCCTTCTTCTAGTGTTGATAAAATAGCAGCTAAATCACCTGTTTTCTCTATAGCTGGACCACTAGCAGTTTTTATATTATGACCTAATTCATTAGCAATTATATAAGCTAAGGTCGTTTTCCCCAATCCTGGTGGACCATATAATAAAACATGATCCATAGCTTCATCACGCATTTTAGCAGCTTTTATAAACACAGATAAATTTTCTTTTATTTCACTTTGCCCTATGTATTCATCTAAACTATTTGGTCTAATATTTTTTTCAAAAGAATCTTCTTTCAATTCTTAATTTGTAATTATTCTTGTATCCATAATCCTCCAATCAAGTTAGGTCTTTTTTCTATATAGTTTTCTACTTCATCCCAATTATTTACATGATAAATATCACAATCATGTAATGGATCAAAACATAAAACATCTATTCCTAGTTCTTTAACACATAAACAATTTCTAATACTATCGTCTATAAATACATCTATATTTTCTTTTTCACAAAATTCTTTTTTAGTTCCACCTGATATATATAATTTATCAAAACAAATCCCATTTTTTTGCAAATAATTATAACTTATAGTATAAGCATCTTTAAAAGTTCTATTACTACGAGCTGTAATAAATATTATTTCATTACCATTCTCTTTTAATTTATTAATTGCTTCTTTAGCGCCTTTTTTTAATGGCACATCATTTATAAACTCTTCATAACAATCACTTAGAAAACGCAAATAAGCTTCGTGCGGAAATCCAAATATATCATATCTATCTCTAATTCTTTCTTTTAATTCATCTAAATTAATTTCAAAATATTTTGAAAAGAAAGGTAAACTATATTCCCAAGTATCACATATAGTATCATCTATATCTATTCCTATTCTCATTTTAGTAAAAGTTTAAGACTTTCTTTTATTTGATTTTCTATACTTTGAGTTTTATCTATTTTAGATGTTACTTTATTTATGTCTACTTGTTTATATCCTAGTGCTTTAAGTGCTTCATTTAGTTCATCATTAACTACTACATTTTCAACTTTGCCACTTACTAATTTTCCTTTTAAATCAAGGATTATTTGTCGAGCTACTTTATCTCCTATTTTAGGAAATTTTTTTAAATATAATATATTTTCTCTTTCTATTGCATCTACTATACCATTTATTGAACCAGTAGCAAGTATTGGAAGTGCCATTTTACATCCTAATCCTTTAACTGATATTAATCTTAAGAACAAATTTCTTTCTTCTTTGTTTTTAAAACCATATAAAGATAATTCATCTTCTTTAACGCTTTGAAATAAATATATTGTATATTCTTTATCTATTTCAAATGAATAAGGACTTGCTGTATAAATTAAATAACCAATATTGTTATTTTCAACTACTATGTAATTACTCTCTATATCTTTTATTTTTCCTATAATATATTCATACATAATTATCACCATACTAATATTATCACACATTTGTTTGTAAAACAAGAATAATAAGCCAAAAAGATATCTTTTAACGTAATTAAAAACCTGATAAAAATTAACTTTTTAATATCAGGTTTATTATAGTTTAAATTTTAAGACTTCTATTACTGGACTAACTCCGTAATTAGAACCTGGATCTACATTACTATTGAACCAGCACATGATATATGCCAAGCAGTATTAGTACATCAAAAAGAAGATATTACCAGTCAATACTATTTGTTGTCTTAGCACTACTTAATCCATTATAATCAACTAAACTATTATCTTCATTATAATTCTTACATTTTGTTCCAGTTTTTACACCAAAGTATACTATGTAACCATTTTCAAATGGCATTTTAAGTAAATCACTGTTACTATTCCTTCTACACTTCTTTCAAATGCTGATTTTTTAGCCTCTTCTATTATTTCTGTTATTATTGAAGTCACTATTATTACTAATAATTCTATTAAAGTAAAGCATCTCTTTTTTATTAATTATTTTTCCACAGTAATAACTCTTAACTTAGTAGAACTATTACCAGCTTTATCATAAACTTTATAAGTTATAGTATAAATGCCTTCTTTAGAAGTATCAATAAATTTTGGACTATAAGTTACACTACCTAAAACGCCCGATTCATTGTCTACAACTTCAACATCAGCAAGTAGGTTTATTTTTTCTCCTACTTTTATGGTAATATCACTAGTAATTATAGTAGGAGAAATTATATCTATTCCTGAAACATTTATACTGCCTTTACCTACTTCTTTCCCTCTTCCATTTCTTACAAGCACATTAATAAGACCATTTTGACAAACTTCATATAAATTAGATTCTTGCCAATTTTCACCATTATCAAAAGAATATTCTTTTATATTAGATTCAAAATTATTAACGCTTATTGTTTTACATTTTTGCCATTCCTCAGGATTACCAACATAAGTTATATCCAAATTATCAATATAAGCATTTTTCCTTTTATATTCTTCTACTACCTCTTTAAAAAATATAAATATTAAAACTGCTGCAATAATACCTGTTATTATAAGTATTATAGGACTAATTGTCTTATTCTCCTCTTCTTGATACATTTTACCATGTCCTTTCTATTTTTTTACCAAATTCACCAAAAAAGGTTGACAAATAACCAATTTTAGATTAGTATAGTAATCACCAATTCGAGATTTAGGCGAATTGGAGCTAGTATCACACTAGCCAACCCCTTTTTATTCTTTTATGGAACATGCCTTCAGGGGGCGCGTTCCTTTTTTTTACTCTAAACTTTTATAATAATTAAATCTAGCAATCGCATTATTCTTATTTTCTTCTAAAAGAATATTTGCTTTTTCTGGGTTTATTTTTTTTAACATATTATATCTTGTTTGTCTACTTAAAAATTCATCATATAAATCAAAGTTAACATTCTCACTATCTAAAGTAAATTTTTTTAATATAGGATTATATCTAAATATTGGAAAATACCCACAAGAAGTCGCTAATGACTCTATTTCAATACTATTTTGTAATCCACCTGTAATACCATGTGAAATACAAGGTGAATATGCAATAATTATAGAAGGTCCATCATATTCATTAGCTTCTTTAAAGGCCTTTATAGTTTGAAGTGGATTAGCACCTAAACAAACTTGAGCTACATAAACATGAGGGTAACCCATAAGAATTCTAGCTAAATCTTTTTTGCCATTAACTTTTCCACTAGAAGTAAAGGATGCTATACTTCCTTCTCGACTAGATTTAGATGACTGTCCACCTGTATTAGAATATACCTCTGTATCTAGTACTAAAACATTAATGTTGCTATTAGTTGAAAGAACATGATCTATTCCTCCATAACCAATATCATATGCCCAACCATCACCACCAATAGCCCAAACAGTTCTACTAGGTATATAATCCTTATATGGAATAAGAGATTCATATTTTGAATAATCTAAATTGTCATAAACTTTTTTAGTTATTTTATAGTCATTTATGTTATTTAGCCATTCATCTATTAATTCTTCACCTTGATATTTTTCCATTATATTTTTTAATTTATTTCTCATTAAATTGTTAGCTTTTAAAATGCCAAAGCCAAACTCAGCATTATCTTCAAATAAAGAATTAGCCCAAGGAATTAAATATGGCGTTGATGGCGCACTACCACCATAAATTGAAGAACAACCAGTTGCGTTCGCTATTATCATACCTCCACCAAAAAGTTGAGTTAATAATTTTATATAAGCAGGTTCCCCACAACCAGCACACGCACCATGAAACATTAATTTAGGTGTTATAAATTGACTACCTTTCACAGTATTTCTATTTATTAATTCTTTTGATGAAATATTAGTATTTAAATAATCAAATATTTCTTGTTCTTTATTGTTTAAGGAAGCATCTAGCTTTATTTTTGTTAAAGCTTTAACTAATTTTTTACCAGGACATGTATTTATACATAAACCACATCCAGTACAATCTTTAACAGATATTCCTATTGTAAAGTAATAATCGCTTAAATTTTTTTCGAATGGTTTTATGCATCTTTGTTTAATTATATCTGGTAATTTTGTATATTCTGAATCAGATATTAAATATGGTCTAATAACAGCATGAGGGCAAACTAAAGAACACTGGTTACACATAATACAATTATCTTTTAACCACATTGGCACAATTTCACTTATCATCCTTTTTTCTAAAACACTAGTTCCACTTTCAAAAGTACCATCAGCATTTTTTATAAAATCAGATGTTTTAAGTTCATACCCTTTTCTATGATACATCATATTGAAAATGCTTCTATCTAACATATCATTTTTTTCTTTAACTACAAGTTCTAAAGGTTTTAAATATTCTATAGATAAATCAATAGCGTCATAATTAGCTTTAATTACCTCTTCGCCTTTTTTATAAAACTTTTCTTTAGCATACTTTTTCATTTCTTGTTTAGCTAATTCAAAATCAACAATGTTAGATAGTTTTATGATAATTGTTTCCATAATAGTACTTATTTTATTGTTAAGTCCTACTTTTCTAGCTAATTCATAAGCGTTAATAGCGTAAGCTTTTATGTTCTTATTTAAATTATTTACATATACTTTATCTTTATCTGTAACTAAGATAAAAATACCATTTTCTTTTATATTACTCAAAATATCAAAATTTTCTAAATAGCTTTCCTTGGTACATACAACAATAGAAGGATTTTTGACATAATAATTACTCCTAATTGGTTTATCACTAAAACGAAGATGCCCTACCGTTACACCACCCGATTTTTTAGAATCATATTGAAAATAACCTTGAACATAATTATCAGTATTATCACCAACTAATTTTATGATAGTTTTACTAGCACTCACCATGCCATCACTACCATAGCCATATATCAAAAATTCTTTTGAGTTAGATATGTTATAATCAGATACATTTAAAATTAAATTAGTAACATCATCAGTTATACCAATAGTAAAGTTATGATGTGGATTTTCTTTTAACATATCATATACTGCTTTTATTTCACCTGGTGTAGTATCTTTACTTGCTAGACCATATCTACCACCATAAGTTGGAATATTAGTTATACTTTTAACATCTAAGTATAAAGGTTCTCCAACACTACCGGCTTCTTTTGTTCTATCTAAGACTGCTATTTTCTCTACTGTACTTGGCATTACATCAAGAAAATACTTTTGTGAAAAAGGTCTATATAAATGTACTTCTATAAGTCCGTAATCACTACCTAAATCATCTACTACTTCTTTTATTGTTTCACAAACAGATCCCATTGCAACAATAACATATTTAGCACTATCACTACCATAGTAATTAAATGGCTTATAATTTGAATTAGTTTTTTCATTTATTTTTTGCATGTAATAATTTACAATGTCAGGAGTATTGTCATAAAATTTATTTCTAGCTTCGGTTTCTTGAAAATAAATATCGTCATTTTGAGCTGTTCCTTTAGTAAAAGGATTTAAAGGATTAAGTGATTTTTTTCTGAATTTATCTAAAGCAGACATATCTACTAAATCAATTAAATCTTCTTTTTCTAACACATTTATTTTAGATATTTCATGACTAGTTCTAAATCCATCAAAAAAATGCATAAATGGAATACTTGACTTGATTGCACTTAAATGTGCGACTGCCGCTAAATAGTTAGCATCTTGTGTAGAAGAAGATGCTAACATAGCAAAGCCTGTACTTCTAGTTGCGTATATATCTTGATGATCACCAAAAATAGATAAAGCATGGGTTGCTAAACTACGAGCTGCAACATGCATAACTAAAGGTAACATTTCGCCCGCTATTTTATACATATTAGGAATCATTAATAACAAACCTTGACTTGATGTAAAAGTTGTCGTTAATACACCTGATGAAATACTACCATGTATAAATCCTGCAGCACCTGCTTCACTTTGCATCTCAACAACACTTACTTTATCACCAAAAATATTTGTTCTATTTTTCCATTCATCAATATGTTCAGCCATTGGACTTGATGGGGTAATAGGATAAATTCCTGCAAGTTCAGTGAATAAATAAGCACTATTACTACAAGCTTCGTTTCCATCTATTGTTAATTTTTTCAATTTGATCACCTATTTCTATTAACAAACCATTTTTCTATTATATTACAACTACTACTTGCTGGTTCAGGAGATGGCATTTCAAACTTAATTAAAGTTGGTACTTTAAAAGCAAGTCCAAATGCTACACAATTACCTGGTTGAAGTATTCTAAGTCTTTTAACTATTTCATTAGTTATATTAGGTACCATATTCTTTATATATTCTACATCTTTTGGATGTAACATTTTAAAACACAAGAAATTGTTACATTGTGATAAAGCTGTTTCTGACATTTCTGATGGTCTTTGTGTAATTAAGCCTAAAATTACACCATATTTTCTACCTTCTTTGGTAATTCTGTCAAAGATATTATAGCCGATTAAGTCTATATCACTATCATTTTGTACATATCTATGTGCTTCTTCTAGAATTATATGAAATGGCATTGATGCTCTATTATCCATTTCTTTGGCAAAATCAAAAAGTAATTTTGAATATATTTTTGTTATTGTTTTAGCAAATCTATCATCTACATAATTTATATTGAAATTAAGTATTTGTGCTTTTTTGCCGTCTTTTGCGGTTAATAACTGTTTTATATAGGCTTCTTTAGTTATATATTCTGGATAATCAAAATATGTACTATAATTACTACTTACTAAAGAATGAAGTCTTACTTTTAATACATTAGTTTCATCAAATATTTTATCACTATTTAAAACACCTTCTGATATTAATGCAAAATCAAAAGCATCTTGTAAATCTTTTAAATTATACTTAAATGTTCCATCTGGTAAATCTATATTATTGTCTTCAACTACATAGTTATTTATAAAATTCATTACTAATTCCATTTCTCTTATTTTACCAGTTGAATCAATTAATAAACATTGTTTAAATGGTCTTACATAACCAGGTTGATATATTTGTGTTTCAAGATTTAAATCTTTTGTATTATAGTGGCTAAGTACAGAAAAGATTTGATCTCTTATTTGTGCAGCTGGTCTACCACTACTTAATATGTCAAGTAAAGCTCTAGCTATTATATCATTTTTTTGTTTGATTACCTTTTCTTCATCTTGAGCGAACACTGTAACTAGTTTTAAAGCTTTTTCAATTATTGGTAGCTGTGAATGTTTGTCAGCATTTAAAAGTATTGCTACATCATCTACATCTAAAAACCATAATGGTATTTTTATTACTTCTGTTTCGCTAAATTTTAAATTAGTTGTAAATGTTTTAAAATTAATTTCTGGAACTTTATCATGTAATTTACTGAAAGCATTGTGATATTCTCCATATGCATCAAAAATAAATATACTAGAGCGATATGCGATTGAATTGGTTTTTGAAAATAAATTTTGAAGTATTCTTGCTACACTGCAAGATTTACCACTACCAGTTGAACCAAATATAGCAAAATGATTACTAAAAAAAGCATTAATATTTACGCCAACTTTTATTCCATCGTAAATAGGACTTGTTCCTAATTCTAAGTCTTTATTTTCTGCATAATCTGGCATACCTACTATTAAAGGTATTTTTTCTTTACTTACTAATTTAGGAATAGCTCCAAATGACGGTTTTTTAATAACACCAAAAACGAATTTTTCATTAACAAATTCTCCTACTAAATTAACGTAAGCGATACCATCTTTTATATCATTTATTTCACCTACGATTAAATGATTTTGTTCTTCAAAAACTATATACATATTAATCAAATTTTGTGTTTTTGTAAGTTCTACATTTAATTTAACTAATATTGTATTATCATTAATACCTATAATATTACCTAACATATTAATCCCTCTATCCTATATAATTATTATATCTTAAAAAAAAATAAAAAAAAAGATATATTAATATCTTTTTAAAAATTATAAATAATTTTATTATTTAGTACATGTAAATTTTTCACTTGCGTATGTGCAACTATAACCATTTACTTTTAAACCAGTAACTGTATAAGTGCCGTCAGCAGTCATTGTAATTGTTCCTTCAGTTGGTTTTGTTCCTGACATTTTAACTTCAGAACCAGCTACTTCACCTTCACCAGCAGTTCCAAAGTTAACTGTTACTGGTAATGGCATTGGTTCAGCATCCATTTGGTGGCCTAACCAATAACTTCTAACACTGTCTAATGCACCATATGCACTATCAGCTGCAGCTGATTTTTTAGCGTCTTCTATAATTCCTGTTATTATTGGAGTTGCAATAACTGCGATTATGGCAAGAATTACGATAACTGCTAAAAGTTCAATTAATGTAAAACCTTTTTTATTTCTCATTTTATTCTCACCACCTTACTTTTCTTTACAGTATGATTGTAACACAATAAATCAAAATTAGTCAATACTATTTAGTTTTAATATTTAAGTATTAGACATTTATAGTGTAAACATAAAAAATTTTTTTATGCATAATAAAAAGTATTAAATATTTATATTTGATATTTAATACTTTATATACTACTTGCTACAAGTAAATTTTTGATCTGCATATTTGCAGTCATAACCATTAACTGTTAAACCTTCTTTTCCAGATGCTGGTGTTATTGTATAAGTTCCATCTGCATTTAATGTAACTTTTCCGGCAGTTGGTTTTGTTCCTGACATTTTAACTTCAGAACCTTTAACATCTCCTGCTGTACTTCCATTAGCAAAATCTACTGTGATTGGTAATGTTTTTGAAGTATCAGCTAAAAGTGAAGATGTATAATAACTTTTTACACCATCTAATGCACCATACGCACTATCAGCTGCGGCTGATTTTTTAGAATCTTCTATAATTCCTGTAATAATTGGGGTTGCAATAACTGCGATTATGGCAAGAATTACGATAACTGCTAAAAGTTCAATTAATGTAAAACCCTTTCTATCTTTCATTTTATTCACCACCTACTCTTATTTACACTATAATCGTACCATGTTAAGTAAAAATTAGTCAATATTTTTTTGATAAAATTATTTTCAAGTGTAAAGTATTATACAAAAAGCACTAAATAAAACCCTTAGTTCTATTTAGTACATGTGAATTTTTCAGCTGAATATGAACAATCATAACCGCTAACAGTTAAACCTTGTTTTCCATCTGCTGGTGTTATTGTATAAGTTCCGCTTGCTGTTAAAGTAACTTTCCCAGCAGTTGGTTTTGTTCCTGACATTTTAATATTAGAACCTTGTACTTCTCCTGATGCTGCACCATTACCAAAATCTACTGTAATTGGTAAAGTAGTTGTGCTATCCTCTAAAAGTGTAGAAGTGTAATAACTTTTTACAGCATCTAATGCACCATATGCACTATCGGCTGCGGCTGATTTTTTAGAATCTTCTATTATTCCTGTTATTATTGGGGTTGCAATAACTGCAATTATAGCAAGAATTACGATAACTGCTAAAAGTTCAATTAATGTAAAACCTTTCTTTTTCATTTGTTTATCACCACCTTATCTTCTTTTAAGATAAAGTCTAATTATAGATATTAGACACTTATAGTGTAAACAAAAGAAGTACTTTTATGCATTTATTTTTTAACTACTTTACCATTTATATAGTTATAACCAGAAATATCACCTATAGTACAGTTTTTTAATTCAATCATACCACTATTTAAGTAGAAATAAACATTACTTAACGTTTCTTCATCAGTTCCAATTGTTTCATTTTTGCAATTAACATTTCCATTATTAACACTGACATTATCATCTATCCATTTATTGGTAAAATTAATTGTATTATTAGATGTAATTCCACCTTTTTCATAAGAATCAAAAGCATAAAGATTATCATTTGTTAATACTAATAAATAAGCATTACCAACTTCTTTAGCAAATGCTTCAAGCTGCCTTTTTCTGTGACTTTCTTTAGCATCTTCAATAACACCAACTACAATAGGCGCTCCGACTACTATTACTAATCCTAAAATAATCATAATAGCAAGTACTTCAACGATTGTAAAACCATTTTTTTTCATTTTTTAAATCTCCCTTATTTTTTATAATTATACAAAATATAAGTTTTTATTTCAAGTATTTATCTATTTTATTTACTTCATTGACAATTTCAGTTATTTCTTCAATTGTAATAGCTTGGTCTTTATCGCAAAGCGCTTCACTTGGATTATCATGCACTTCTATTATTAAACCATCACATCCAGCCATAACTGCCGCTAAAGACATTGGTTTAATCATATAATTATTCCCGGCCGCATGACTAGGATCTACTATAATAGGATAATTTGTATTTTTTTTAATATATGGTATTGCTTGTATATCTAAAACATTTCTAGTTGAATTATCGAAACTTCTAATACCTCTTTCACAAAGTATTATATTGTCATTATTAATATATCTTGCAGCATTTATCCATTCTTCATATGTTGCACTTAATCCTCTTTTTAATAAAATTGGTTTATTATATTTTCCTAATTCTTTTAAAAGCTCATAGTTATACATATTTCTACTTCCAACTTGAATTATATCTATTTTATCTGCGTATTTTTTTACTTGTTCTATAGTCATTAATTCAGTTACAATTCGCATACCTGTTATTTTTTTTGCTTCTAATAAGTATTCAATACCAATATCACCTAATCCTTGAAAACTATCAGGGTTTGTTCTTGGCTTAAAAGCTCCACCTCTTAGATAAAAAATACCAATATTTTTTAGTTTTTGAGCTATTCTTATTATTTGTTCTTTTGATTCTACTGCACATGGGCCAGCAATAATTAACGTTTTTTTCACTTCAAATCCTCCAACTAAACTATAATTATATTTTACCATATTTAGTTTTATATACAATATTTTTAAATAATAAAAGTACTTGAAATCAAGTACTTTTATTATTTAAATTAATCATCACTAATCAAATCATTTAAAAATCTAAAAGTTTTTTCTATACCAGTTTTAGTATATTCACCTATTTTGTGAGATAAAAACAAACCAGTTCTAGATGCTTTGTTATTATAATTTTTTTTACTATTTTCTAAATATGATTCTAAATCTAAATTAATACCTTTTTTAACGTCTTCTTCAAATTCTTTTATTTTTTTATCAGTTAGTACTACATTTTGTCTTTGTTGATACTCAAAATAGCCAGTTTCATTAGAAATATAAAGTGTTAAAAAACAAACAGATAAAACTATAAAAATAAATTTAAAAATATTATTATAAATTTTTTCTATGTCTTCTTTTTTCATAGACTGTCTATATACTCCTTAATAATACTGGCGATTAAATCAATTGTATTGTTAACTTCAGACATAGTATTTTGATATCCACCAAGTTCTAGCAAAATCATTTTAGAATTTATATCTTGATTATAAACGCCATCTACGCCTTGTCCTTGTTTTTTATATATACCTCTACTTAAAGTAGGATATTTCTTTGAAATCATATTTTGAAGTTTTTCTGTTAACTTTAAATTAGGTTCATAATTTTCATTTTCTAATCCTACAACAAATAATACTTTAGCAAAATTTTTACCATCAATGGTAACAGTACTACTTTCTTTAGAATTGGAATCTCTATGTAAATCAATAATTAAATCAAAATTATTTTTTTTAATAACTGGTTCTATAAAATATCTACTAGCTATATAACTATAAGCATGGATATAATTATTAACACGCATAAATTCTATAATATTCCCTTCTTCAACAATGGTATTAATTTTGAATTTCTCTAAAGCTTCTTTTAATTTAACGGATGCTTTTACTACGTCATATTCATTATTATATCCTTCAGATTGATGTGAACTATAAATATATACTCTAGGATTAGTTACATTATTATCAATTTCTTTAATGGTACTATCAATATTAACCATGAAAACAGTTTCCTCCTCATTATAATCAAAAGATTTTGAAACTAATGAAACAGGTTTAGAAAAATCAACATTCAAAATTTTATTAACAACGTTAGTAAAGATTTTATCATGATTGGTTTCTAAATAATGATTAGTTCCATTTATCAATTTAAGAACAAAACTTTCATTACTTTTTTTAATTTCATAATTTTTAAATGGTAAAATAAATATTTGAATAAATAAAACAAAAATAAATAACCATACAAATAATTTTAAATATTTTTTTCTTTTTTTAGTTTTAAATCTTCGCAAAATATATCACCCCTATATAATTATTACCATTATATAATTTTATGAATAAATAATATGTCAAATAATAGATTATATGATAAAATAATTATTAACGGAGGAATAATATGACTATTGGTATAATTTGTGAATATAATCCATTTCATAATGGGCATTTATTTCACTTAAATAAAGTAAAAGAGCTTTACAAAGATAGTACTATAATATTAGTAACTAACGCCTGTTTTTCAGAAAGAGGCGACATAAATATAATAGATAAATGGGACAAAACAGAATTAGCACTCTCTTTAGGCATAGATTTAGTTGTAGAATTACCATTTGTATTTTCTAGTCAAAGTGCTGATATATTTAGTAGAGGTGCCATTGAAATACTTAATAATTTAAAGGTTGACAAAATAGTATTTGGTAGTGAATGTAATAATATAGAATTACTAAAACAAGTTGCTAATTCTTTATTAAATGAAAATAATATAAAAGAATACTTAAAGGATGGTAATAGTTATCCAAAAGCAATTAGCAATTATATATATGATAAATATAATTTTGAATTAAAAACGCCAAATGATATATTGGGTGTATGTTATATAAAAGAAATAATCAAATCAAACAGTAATATTGAACCAGTATGTATAGAAAGAAAAAATGACTATCACTCTTTAGAATTAGAAAATATATGTAGTGCTAGTGCTATTAGAAATGCCTTAAAAGAAAAAAGAGATGTATCTAAATATGTACCTAATGATAAATGTTTTAAAGTTCATTTTTTAGATGAATTATTTCCTTTAATTAAATACAAAATAATAATTGATGACAATTTAAAAAGATATCAAACAGTTAATGAAGGCATTGAATATAGATTAAAAAAATATATCAATGACTCTTATTCTTTAGATGAATTTATAAATAATATTAAAACTAAAAGATATACATATAATCGCATTAAAAGAATGCTTGTTCATATATTATGTGGTTTTACTAAAGAAGAAGCTGCTAATTTAAAAACAGAATATATTAGAGTTTTAGGCTTTAGCAAAAAAGGAAGAGATTATTTAAAAGCAATAAAAAAAGAAACCGAAGTTCCTATTATAACTGGATATAAAAAGTGCAAAAACATGGATATCGAAATTAGATGTGCTGCTATATATAGTTTGTTAGAACCATATTATTTAAAAAGTGAATTCCAAAAACCAATTAAGAAAATAAATTAAAAGGATATGCATTAGGTAAATCAACACTAAATTTCATTACCTCTTTAGTAACAGGATGAATAAATTCTAATTCTTTAGAAAATAAAGCAAGTTGTTCATTTAATTTTGCTCTTTTATTATACTTCATATCTCCATACAGAGGATAATCTCGACTAGAGAATTGTACTCTAATTTGATGACTTCTACCAGTTATTAAATTAATTTTAACTAAAGTTTTATTATCTTTATTTCCAATAACTTCATAATTTAATTTAGAATATTTTCCTTTATCAGAAACATAGGAAATATTCTTTTTTTCATCTTTAATTAAATAGTCTTCAAAAGAACCTTTACCACTTAAATTACCACATATAACAGCGTAATAAGTTTTTTTAACCAAATTATTTTTTATTTGTTCATTTAGTCTACTAGCTGCTTTACTAGTTTTAGCAAAAACCATAACACCACCTACTGGTCTATCTAATCTATGTACAAGTCCTAAATAAACATTTCCTGGTTTATTATATTTTTCTTTTATGTATTTTTTTAGTGCGTTTAATAAATCTAAATCTTTACTATTATCTTCTTGGGTAGGCATGTTAATTGGTTTTACAACAACTAATAAATGATTATCTTCATAAATAACTTTAATCATTTGATTCCCATCTTCCATATATACCACAAGGAAGGATTAAATCGTTTTCGGTAATAGGTAGTCCAATTTCTCCAGATGAAACTTTTCCACCATAAACAGGTTCTAATGATGTTTTTAAAATATTATAAAGTACAGTATTAGAAATTCCTGTAGTATAGGCGTTAATTAGGAAGAATAATGGTTTATCACTTAATATTTTAGTACAAGCATTAATTAAAACATCTAAATTTTGTTCAAACTTCCATACTTCCCCATTAGGGCCTCTACCGTAACTAGGTGGATCCATTATAATCGCATCAGATTTATTGCCTCTTCTAGCTTCTCTTTCAACAAACTTTAAGCAATCATCTACAATAAATCTAATCTTATTATTTTCTAATCCACATAATTTCA
>JALELF010000035.1 GCA_022771715.1 Bacillota bacterium | reverse complement strand
TTGGTAATGTAATTATGTTTACTATAAATATCACACCTTTATCTCATTAAAAAAAAGAGATGTAGGTGTGATTATTTTCGTCGTGCCTGCATCTATATATAAGTTAAAAGTTATATGGATGCATCCATATAACTTTTTTAGTGGGAGGAATTATTATGATAGATATAAATATAAATAAAGTGCGTAAATCATTTGGATTTGACGTGGTATTAAACGATATAAATATAACGATACAAAAAGGTGAAAAAGTAGGATTAATTGGAAGTAATGGAAGTGGAAAAAGTACTATTTTAAAAATAATAGCGGGCAAAGAAAACATTGATAGTGGTACAGTTTCCATTAGAAATGGTGTAAGTGTAGGGTATTTAAGCCAAATACCAGAAGATAATGACATAATAGTAAAAGATTTCATTAATAATGCTTTTAAAGAACTATTAGATTTAAAACAAAAACTTAGTGTATATGAAAATAAATTATTAAATAGTGATTATAAAACAATAACAAAATATATGAATTTACAAGAAAAATTTGCCAATTTAGGTGGATATGAATATGAAACAAAAATACAAAAAATATTACCAGTATTTAATATTACAGAAGAAATGCTTTCTAGAAACTTTAATACATTATCAGGTGGTGAAAAAACAATATTATCCTTAGTAAGATTATTACTATAACAACCAGATATATTATTACTAGATGAACCTACTAACCATTTAGATATAAATAAAATAATTTGGTTAGAAAAAACATTAAAAAACTATAATGGAACAATAATGTTAGTATCACATGATAGATATTTTATGGATAATGTAATAAATAAAATATATTTGCTAACTAAAAGAGGAATTGAATCTTACTTTGGAAATTATAGTTACTACATCAAAGAAAGTGAAAATAGGTTGTTAATAGAAACTAAGAAATATAAAGATCAGCAAAAACAAATAGAAGCTATGAAAAAAAAGTATTCAAAGATTAAGAGAATATGGAAGACTATGTGGTCCATCAGGCGGCGAAATATTTTTTAGAAGAGCTATTAGTATGGAAAAAAGATTAGAAAGAATGGAAAAACTAGATAAACCAGAAGAAAAGAAGACCTTAAATATTGCATTTGAAGAAGGGGCTCGTTCTGGTAAAGATGTAATAGCTATCAATAATTTAAATTTATCATATTCACAAAAAGAAATATTTAAAGACTTGAATTTGAATATAAAATATCAAGATAGACTATGTTTAGTAGGGGATAATGGAGTTGGTAAATCAACTTTAATAAAAGAAATAATAAAAGGTAATAATAGTATTAAAATAGATAGTAATGTTTTAATAGGCTATGTTCCTCAAGAAATAACTTTTGATAATCCTAATAACTCAGTATTAGAGGAAGCAAGAAAATATTTTATAGGAACAGAACAATATTTAAGAAGTGCCTTATTTAACTATTTGTTTGTGGGAGAAAATATTTATAAAAAAATAAAAAGTTTGTCTGGTGGTGAAAAGGTAAGACTAAAATTATTTTGTTTAACTCAACAGTCTTATAATTTTCTATTATTAGATGAACCTACTAATCACATTGATATTGATACTAGAGAAATGTTAGAAGAAGCTTTAAAAGAGTTTAATGGAACAATCCTTTTTGTATCACATGATAGATATTTTATAAATAAAATAGCAAATAACATAATCGAAATTAAAGATCATAAAATTAATAAATACATAGGTAATTATGACGATTATAAAAATAAAATTACAGAATAGTAAAAAATGTATATGAAACACTAAAAAACACTTGACTTTACCTAGTAATTAATGATAAACTAATATCGATTTTGATTGGGATTTACTTAGGTAAATCTTTAATTAAAAGTAAAAAAGAAACACCTGGACGTGTGGAGTGAAAGGAGGACAAATATGCCAACAATTAATCAATTAGTTAGAAAAAGAAGAACTGATAAGACTAGAAAGAGTAAATCACCACTTTTAGGGATTGGATATAACAGCAAAGATAAAAAACAAACTAAATTAGGTTCACCACAAAAACGTGGAGTATGTACTCGTGTTGGAACAATGACACCTAAAAAACCAAACTCAGCTTTAAGAAAGTATGCCCGTGTTAGACTTTCTAATGGAATGGAAGCAACTGCTTATATTCCTGGAGAAGGACATAATTTACAAGAACACAGTGTGGTTTTAATTAGGGGTGGACGTGTTAAAGACTTAATCGGTGTTAGATATCACATTATTCGTGGTACTATGGATACTGCTGGAGTTGAAAAACGTCGTCAAGGTCGTTCTAAATATGGAGCAAAAAAACCTAAAGATAAGAAATAATAGACTGAAAGGAGTGAATTTATGCGTAAACGTCGTGCGGTAAAAAGAGATGTATTAGCTGATCCAATGTACAATTCAAAATTAGTTACAAAATTAATCAATAGATTAATGAAAGACGGAAAAAAAGGAACAGCACAAACTATTCTTTATGACGCTTTTGATATCGTTAAAGAAAAAACTAATACAGATCCAATGGAAGTATTTAACAAAGCAATGGAAAACATTAAGCCATCACTTGAAGTTAAATCACGTCGTGTTGGAGGAGCTAACTACCAAGTACCTATTGAAGTAAAAGCAGATCGTGCTCAAGCTTTATCACTTCGTTGGTTAGTTCAATATGCTAGATTAAGAGGCGGTCATTCAATGGCTGAAAATTTAGCAAATGAAATAATAGATGCTTCAAATGGTGTAGGTGCATCTGTTAAAAAACGTGAAGATACACATAGAATGGCAGAAGCTAACAAAGCATTTGCTCATTATCGTTGGTAAAATGAAAGGAAAAAAAGTATGGCTCGTGAATATGATTTAAAATTATATCGCAATATTGGAATAATGGCTCATATTGATGCTGGTAAAACAACATTCACAGAAAGAGTATTATTTCATACTAAAAAAATCCATAAAATTGGTGAAACACATGATGGTGCTGCACAAATGGACTGGATGGAACAAGAACAAGAACGTGGAATTACGATAACATCAGCAGCCACTACAGCTTTCTGGAAAGGTTATAGATTAAACATAATTGATACTCCTGGTCACGTAGACTTTACAGTTGAAGTATCAAGAAGTTTACGTGTATTAGATGGGGCTATTGCTTTACTTGATGCACAAGCTGGTGTAGAGCCACAAACTGAAACTGTTTGGCGTCAAGCTACAGAATTTAAAGTACCTCGTATGATTTTTTGTAACAAAATGGACAAAATGGGAGCAAGTTTTGAAAACAGCTTAAAGAGTATTGATTCA
>JALELF010000020.1 GCA_022771715.1 Bacillota bacterium | reverse complement strand
ACGCTTATCAGGCGTGCGCTCTAACCAGCTGAGCTACAAGCCCATTTAATCGCAATGACTATATTAGTATATATTATTTTTTTTACTTTGACAATACTTTTTTTTAATTTTAATAAATTTTTTAAAATTTATTTGCCAAGTGCTAGTTAAGTTTAACATAAATTTTATAATTTTTCAATAATTTTAAATAAAATTTATCAAATAATATAAAGACTAACAATAGTTAAATAAAAACATAATGGTGGGCTGTTAGGGATTCGAACCCTAGACCCACTGATTAAGAGTCAGTTGCTCTACCAACTGAGCTAACAACCCATTACTTGATAAGTATAACACACTATTTTAAAAAAATAAAGACTTATTTAATAAAAATAGTATAAAATTTTGACATTTTATACTATTTTATTAATCCAAAGCCACTTACTACTGGTCTTCCTCCCACTACTTTTTTACCATAAACATTTAATGGATTATTAATAAGATTATTATTTATAACTAATTGAGCCGATGTTCCACCATCTAAATTAGCCGCATTATAAGCTCCATACTTTTCTAATAAGTCAGCCATTTCTGTTAAAGTAGGTCCATTACTATGAACACCTTCACTTACTAGAAATAAAACAACGCCATCTTTTCTTTGGGCAATTGCCACCCTAGCTGCTCTAGAATATCCACCAGCACCATCTTGATATTGAATTTTTTTACCATTTACCATTAAAAATGGTCCAAATTCTAAAGCATCACGCATACCCATTTCTATAGCTTCTTCTCCTGTCGCATTTACAAGCATTAGCTTATTGTCTTTACTAAAACCAATTAAATTGCTTTTGTAGTCACCATCAGACCAAATAACTTTTCCATCTTTAATTAAATAACCTTGTGGTATATCACTACCCCAACCATCAGGGTCAGCAAAAGCTCCACCGTTAATACAAACAACACCACCTAAACGTTTACACATATTAAGGATTGTTTCTGCTCCTCTTCCTGTATTAAAAGCTTTAGAAGTAACAAGTTCTACTTTAGATGGATCATAAATCGCTACTAAATGAGCATCGTAAGAGCCAACTTTTACTTTTATATACTTATAATCATCATTATCATCTCTGGTTAGAATTTCTTCATCATATTCATTATCATAACTATCTTTTTCACTTGTATCAATTACGATATCATCTAAATTAACGTCTTCTTCAAAGGGAATATATGAATTTAATAACATAACTTTACTTACTGTGTCCTCACTATAGAACGTATAAGCAATATATTGATGTGTTTTAGTATTCATTGCTGTACTTATTATTAGATTCTTAAAGCTTTGATTAAAGTAAAACATTACAAAACATATTAAAACTAATATATCAACTATTATTGTAAAAATTGTAAGCTTTTTCATTTAGTCACCTCATAAGGATTAGTATCTGTTCCAGCACCATTACTTGCTTTTAAGTTTTTGATTGCTATCGTAGGAACAACATTTCTAAGTAAATTTGGTTTTGAGTTTATTAAAGTATCACTATATAAATATATTTTATCATTATTAGAAGCGGTCATCAAATAGTAATCAATTAAACCTTCTTTTTTAATATCAGAAACATTTAATAAGCCAACATATGATTTAGTAGTACTTGAAAATACATCATTATAGCTATCATAACTACCATTATACCAATCATTTTCTTCTAGTATATCTTTGTATGCCAATGACTCATAATATTCATTATTAAGGTAATATGCTAAACTGGTTTTATCTGTTATATCAAATTTAGTACTTTTTTTACTAAATGCTTTTTTGCCATCTAACTCTTTTGATAAGCTAAGTAAATATGTATCATTTTTAATATCATAAATATACCAAACATCATCATTCAATTTAACATATGAACCAACACCTAATTTACTATCTCCTACTATATAAGGATCATCAACCTTACCTGTTCCACCTTTTAAAACTGTACTATTTTTTAAAGTAATAACTGGCTTTACATAATACATGTTACTAGGTTTTGATGATGAAAGATTCTTATCATTAATATTCCATATAGTTTTGCTTCCTCTATCACTTAACCAAATATTACTGCTATCATTTATATATGTTTTATTATCAGCCATACTATTTAAATATTCAGATATACTTAAAAGTCTAACATAACTGTCAGTAATTTTATTATTACAAGTTATATTCTTTAAATCATCAATTTCATCAGTACAAATAACTGTATTAGATAAATTATCATAATCTAATAATTTATAAAAATAATTATTTAAATATTTATAAATATCAGATTTTTCAAATGATACCACATCATTATTCCACTTTAACATATTAATATTGCCATCTAATACTAAGTCTAATGAACCATCTATGTTAAACTTTACTATTCGCCATAGCATATTAGAATATCTTATATAATTGTCTACATTTTCACCCTTATATATATACATTCCAGATGTTCTATATAATCCATCTTTTTCATAGACAATTGGTTGATTTCTTACAATAGCATTCATAATAAGTTCAACACTTTCACCCTCAATTTTAGGATTATATATTTTATAATACTTTATTAAGCGACTTCCATAAAATATCATACAGCCAATAATAAAAACTAAACTAGATATTATAAGTATCTTTTCCCATAATTTAAATGTTTTATGTTCTTTCTCATCTGGGTCTATAAGTTCATACATATCTTCTTTATTTTTCATACAATCACAACTTTCAAATTATTTTTTTACGCCTTTAAAACCTTTTAACCCCGACATACTTAATATATTAGTTTCAAAAGAGTGTGTCTTTTTTGCTCTATTTTTATAATTTTTAATAGCTCTAGTAATTAGAAAATCCAATAATTCTTTATAAGATTTGCCACTTTTATCCCATAAATAGAATGACAATGATCCTGGAATTGTATTTGGCTCATTAACATAAACATTTTCTTTCTTTTTATCTATTAAAAAGTCAATTCTGCATACACCACTTAAATTAAGAGCTTTAAACGTTTTTCTTGATAAATCTTTTACCATTTCTTCTTCTTTTTTATTAATACGGGCAGGTATTACTCTATTAGTAGATGCCATACCTTTACTTTTTGTTCCTTTACTTCCACCTATATATTTATCCTTATAAGTTAGAAACTCATGAGTACTCATAACTTCTTCAGTTGTACTTACTTCTTGATATTCATAGTCTCCTATTACACTACAATTAACCTCAATTAAATTTTCAATAACTTTTTCAATAATTATTTTATTATCATACTTAATTGCATCTATTACTCTTTCATTTAATTCATTAGAATTTTTAGCTACGCCTATTCCTACACTACTACCTAAGGTTGCTGGTTTTACAATAACTGGATAACCAAGTTTATTAGTATCTAATTCTATTTGCTCTTTATTACTCATATATTCTGTATCATAAAACCATAAATAAGGGACTACAGGAATGCCAGCATCTTTCATTACTTGCTTCATAACTACTTTGTCTTGTCCTAAACTAGCTCCTAGTATACTACATCCTACATAAGGAATACCTAAAGTTTGCAAATAACCATGAATTGTGCCATCTTCCATATTGTTTCCATGAACAATAGGAAAAGCTATATCTATTTCAGCTACTTCTTTTTTTATAAAGCCTAAGCTTTGTAATATAAAGCGATTATCTTTTCTTATTAAAGAAACCTTTTTAGCATATCTTTTTAATGTATCAAAATCTTTATACACATCTATTTCCATAAGCATTTTGCCAGTATACCAATTATAATTTTTATCTATATAAATAGGTACTATTTCATACTTATCTTCATTCATATTTTTCATAGCTTGTACTGCTGAAATAACACTTACTTCATGTTCAACAGTAACACCGCCAAATATAACTCCTACTCTTATTTTCATAAAATCCTCCTACTTTTCATTAAATATATCTGGTAAATCATTTTCAAGTAATACATAAGTTTCTTTACCCTTTAGTTTTTGCATAAGTTGAAAAGCTTCTTTTACATCATTTATTATATGAATATTATTTTCTTTAAAATGTCCTAATAATAAACCTTCATAAATTGGTTTAGTCTGTTCTTTTCCAACTAGTATTACTTCGTCTGCTACTAAAGCAATTTGTTTACCAAACTCTAAATTAAGTTCATATTCTTTATCTTTTAATTCAATCATTCCAGGTGTAACTACTATTTTTTTACCTGGCATCATGTTTAAAACATCTATTGCCATTTTTGCTCCAACTGGATTTGAATTATAAGCATCATCAATTATATTAATATCAAGATATTTTTTTAGTTCTAATCTATGTTCAACTGGTTTTACTTTTAAAACACCAAGTTTTAATTCTTCAATAGTTATACCAAGAGCATATCCTAACATTATACCAGCAAGTATATTATAAACATTAGCTTTACCAAGTAATTTTGTTTCAAAATGATACAATGTATTATCACCTTTAAATATACAGTCAAAATTTGTACCATCTTTGCTTAATTTAATATTTGTTGCATATACATCAGCATCCTTATTATCAATACCAATCCATAAAACCTTACAGTTATTTTTAAGTTTATATGATACTTGCCATTCATCATCTCTATTTAAAATTGCGATTCCATCACTTGGAAGTGATTCAATAAGTTCAAATTTGCCTTTTTGAATATTTTCTCTACTTCCAAAGCTATCTAAATGAGCTGTTCCTATTGAAGTTAAAATACCATACTTAGGTTTAACAAAATTACATAATGTTTTTATTTCTCCTCTTTTAAAAGCCCCCATTTCAGCTATAAAATATTCTGTAAATTTGTCTAAATGATTATTTATAGTTATCATAAGTCCATAAGTTGTATTAAAATTTTTAGGTGATGGTAAACAATCATATTTTATGTTTAAAATATCACTTAATATATTTTTACTACTAGTTTTACCATAACTACCCGTAATACCTATTACTTTTAAATTAGACATATTTTTTAACTTCTTTTTAGCCTTATTAAAGTAATAATAATAAACGCTTTTTTCCCATGGTTTATTGATAAAATTAGCGGCCATTACTACAAAATAGTTAATATAAATTGTTAAACTAATTATTAAATAATAATATGTTATATTTTCTTCTTGATATGACAATAAAAAGCCTAATATTAAAATAAGATATAAAATGTTAGTTGTTACTAAAAGTCTTCTTACTCTTTTAGTAAACGCTAATGGTTTTTTATTTTGTTCTTTTTTCAATTCTTTTTTATAAATTATTGTAGTTGTAATATAAAATAAGGCATAAAAAATCATCAATAATTTACTATCTAAAAATAATCCTGCAATAAACATTATAAAAAACATATCTGGTTGCAATAATACTTTGTATGGATTTTTTAATAGCCATTTAAAGTATCTTTGATCATCATTATACCAATTTTGCTGTAACATATGAAATGATTTTTTCATTTTGAATAAATTATAAATTAAAGCTGGTATTAAAGATAAGATAAAATAATTCATAAATTACTCCTTTATAAAACTATTAATTACATTAATAGTCTGTCCTAAATTTTCTAGATATGCATAATGTGTACAATTCTCATAAGGTATAACTGCACTGTCTTTTATAAGTTTTTCTAACTCATAAGCTTCGTTTATTGGGACAGTATAATCATTAGTTCCCCAAATAATTAATGTTGGAACATTTATTTTTTGTACATCTAATGTAATATCAGTATTTACATGATTTACTAGAATTTGTCTCATCAAAGGTGATGCATTTTTATAGTCTGTCGAGCCTATATGTTGTTTTGCAAATTCTTCTAACTTATTTAAAACAGGAACTTTTTTTAATGCTTTTAATACTTTAGTTTTAATAGACATTTTTTTGATTTCTTTTCTAAATGGACTACCAAATAATATTAATTTGCTTACGTCATATTTACTAGCGTACAATAAGCTTATTTTTCCACCAAATGAATGACCTATTAACACTGGTTTTTCTACTGTCAATTCTTTCAAAAATTCTTTTAACATTTCAACGAAATCTGTTAATTGCCAAGGACTAGTTGGTTCACTACTTCCACCATGACCGGGTAAATCTAATATGATTACCCTGTTTTCTTCTATAAAGTTATTTCCAAGTGGTTCCATCATGCTTATATTTTGTCCCCAACCGTGCAAGAATACAAGTGGCAATCCATCTTTTTTACCATAATCTATGTAATTAATATGTACTCCATATATATCCATGTAATCACTACTTTCATTAATAATATTAGTATAACATTTATATTTAATTATGTAAATTACATTATGTCACTAATTGTAAAAAAAAGACGCTATTTAACATCTTTATTTATAACAAATCACTCTTTTTTATAACGAAGGTATTACCTTTGGCATAAAAAGCATAGAAAACATCTTCTAAATTAATATTTTTATCTTTTAAAACCCTATATAACCAACCAGTCGTCTTATTTATATCATTTAAAACACTATAGTCAATTACACCATCTAAAATAAGAGGAAGTGGATAACTACTCTTTTTATCAAAAACAGATAACTCTCCATTATTTTCTAAAATAGCAAATTTGACTTCTTCAATAGAATTAATACCTTGTTCTCTAAGTTGCAAAACCAAATCATCTAAACTATATCTTAATTTAACCATTTCACTAAAAACAATTCTCCCGTTTTTAATAATAACAGTTGGTTTACCTTCAACAAAATGTCTAAAACTCTTACTTTTAAGTGACGTATAGCTTAAAATAATTTGAATAGCTACCAAAACAATAATAGGAATAATCGAAACAAATATAGAAGATTCGGCATTTTCAATAGAAATAGCCGCTAATTCCGCAATTAATATTGTAACAATTAAGTCAACTATACTAAGTTGTCCTACCTCTTTTTTTCCCATTATTCTATAAACAAACATAATAAAAAAATACAAAATAGTGGTTTTAATAATCATAATAAAATACATAAATATCACCATTAATATTATAGAATAATTCATAATTATTTATTCAAAATCATAATATTACTAGGTGATAAAATGGAATTTATAAAAAAAATAGGTAAAGCATTATTAATAAGTATAACTACTTTATTTATTTCTACTTTCATAATGACAATATTTAATTATGTAAATTTGATTAAATATAAAGCATTAAATATAATCGAAATAATAATACTATTTATAACAATATTTAATGGAAGTTTTTATGTAGGAAAAAATAGTAATCAAAAAGGTTGGCTTGAAGGAATAAAATTTGGATTAATATTTTTAATTATTTTGATTTTATTCAACTATTTAGGATTTAACATTAAATTTGAAATAAAAAATATTCTTTATTATTTAATACTTTTAGCATCTTCATTATTAGGTGGTATGGTAGGTATTAGTTTTAAAGAAAAGTAATTTGACTTTTAAATAAAATATGTTAATATATAAGCGTGAGTTGATGTTATGGAAAGTATTGTCTTAAGCAAGAAATATTTAGATACGCTTTTATGTTTTACCGGAACTTATTCAGATATATATTATGATAAAAGTAAAGTGTATAAAATATTTAATAACGAATTAAATGAAGAATTAATAAACGAATTAAAGTATTTAAATTATCTTAATCTAAAAGAAATAACAAATCCTTTAGATTTAATAATTATAAATAATCAAATAAAAGGATTTTCTATGAAATATTTTAATGGTTTTAGATTTGATTTTTATACTGAAAAATACAGTAAAAAAATAGAACTATTAAAAAAAGCTAAAGAACAAATACAAAATATTCATAGAAACAATATTATAATTGGTGATTTACATGACGGAAATATTTTATATAATGAAAAACAAGTAATTTTTTGTGATCCTGATGGATTATTGTTTAATAAAAAAGTTA
>JALELF010000008.1 GCA_022771715.1 Bacillota bacterium | reverse complement strand
ATTTAAAAAAAAGAGTATATGTAACAGTTAATATTGTTCTTCATAGTAAAGAACTTGAAGATTTAGTAACATATCTTAAAAAATTGGATAAAATAGGAGTAGATGCTATTATTGTAAGTGATCCTGCTGTTATTGTTTTAGCAAGCAAATATACCGATTTAGAAATACATTTATCAACACAGCAATCAACACTTAATTATGAAGCTGTTAAATTTTGGAAACGTCATAATGTTACTAGAATAGTTTTAGCTCGTGAAGCTTCAAGAGAAGAAATAAGAGAAATTAAAGCTAATGTTGATATTGAAATAGAGTGCTTTATTCATGGTGCTATGTGTGCTGGTTTTAGTGGTAGATGTGTATTATCTAATTATTTTACTAATAGAGACGCTAATAGGGGAGGATGTGCCCAAATTTGCCGCTGGGATTTTGATTTAATTGGTGATAACGGATTAATCAAAGGTGAAAAACCATTTACTTTTTGTGCTAAAGATTTGTCTATGCTTAAATTTATTCCTGAAATGATAGATTTAGGTATTGATAGTTTTAAAATAGAAGGAAGAATGCGTTCTATTTATTATATCGCTACAATTACTTCCATTTATCGAAAAGTTATTGATGAATTTTGTCAAGATAGCTTAAATTATACATATAATAAGGAGTATGAGAATATTCTATCTATGTGTGCTAATAGAGATTCTTTTCCTCAGTTTTTTGAAGGCACAAATTTAGAAAGTTTTCAGTATTATAATGAAAGAATAGAAGTATCAAATCAAGATTTTTTAGGTCTTGTTCTTGATTATGATGAAAACAGTAAAATGGTTACTATCGAAGAGCGTAATTATTTTAAAAAAGGTGATGTAGTAGAAATATTTGGGCCTAATATTCTTACTATTACATATACTATAGATACTATAATTGACTCTTTAGGAAATGTTATTGATGTGGTAAGACATCCTAATCAAATTGTCAAGATGCCTTTAGATATAAGTGTTCCTGTTAATTCAATGATGCGTATCAAAAGGAACAATTTATAGTTGACAAAATAGTTATTTTGTAGTATTATTTTTAAAGTCTTGAGAGATTATGAGGTGATAATATGTCAAATACAAAAGAAGTATACTTAACTCAAGAAGGTTTAGATAAATTAAAAGAGGAATTAGATTATTTAAAATTAGAAAAAAGACCAGAAGTCATATCTGCATTAAAAGATGCTAGAGCATTAGGTGATTTATCAGAAAATGCTGAATATGATGCTGCTAGAAATGAACAAGCAATTGTTGAAGCTAAAATAGCCGAACTTGAAGTAATGATTGAAAATGCTGTAGTAATAAAAGAAGTATCTACTGATAAGGTTTCTATTGGAAACAGTGTTAAAATAGAATATGTAGAAGATAATGATACTGAAGTTTATTCTATAGTTGGTTCTAAGGAAGCAGATCCATTTCAAAATAAGATTTCTAATGAGAGTCCTATTGCTAAAGCTATACTTGGTTTATCAGTAGGTGATATTGCTCATGTAGATAGTCCTAATGGTAAATATTCTGTTAAGGTTGTAGAAATATTTTAAGCACTAATGTGCTTTTTTTTGTGGAAAAAAGCATAGAATATGTTATAATTCTTAAGAAGAATATAAGAGGTGTTTTATGGATAAGCAAAATAGTGAAATGAATTCATTAAATAAAAAAGTTGAAAATAGTAATAAACCAGGTAAAAAAAGTAATTTTATGTTAATATTTTTATTACTAATAATTATTGGATTAGGATCATATTTTATAATTAATATAAAGTATAAAAAAATGATTGATAAAGATAATCAAACAGATAATAAAGATAATACACAAGAAGAAGTTCCTTTAAATACAATTAAAAATAATTCTTTGAGTGAATTTGATTTGTCTTTTTTGAAAATGGAAAATGGAAAAAATAATGTATTATATAGTCCTATTTCAATTAAATATGCTTTAAAAATGTTGGAAGATGGTACTAATGGTAATTCTAAAAAACAAATTTCTAACATAATTGGAGATTATAAAATAAACAAATATATAAATAGTGCTAATATAGCATTTGCTAATGCTTTATTTGTAAAAGATACATATAGTAGTAATATTAATAAAACATTTATAAATAAGCTAAGTACAGACTATGGTGCTGAAGTTATTTATGATTCATTTAGTAATGCTAATAACATTAATTCTTGGATAAAAAATAAAACTTTAAATTTAATTGATAATTTATTTGATGATTCTGCTGTAAGTAATTCAGACTTTTTTATAACTAATTCTTTAGGAATTGATATGGAGTGGAAAGAAAAAATCCAACCTGATAATTTTCCGTATGAACATTTATCTCCTCATGAAAAATTTAATGTTTATGTTAGTTCTTTAAAAAGTGGTTCTGGTTATAAAATTTTAGACTTTAATGAAAGTGGAAAAGTTAAATCAGTTGAATTTGCTGCTGCTATTAATAACTACGATATTATTAAAGAACTTGGTGAAGAAAATATAAGAGAGTTTGTTCAAAAAAAATATGAAGAATGGGTTGCTAAAGGAAATACCTGTGGAGAAGAAAATCCAACTTTCTCTATTGATGATTACATCAAAGAGCTTGCTTCAAATTATGGCAAGTATAGTTCTTCTACAGATTTTTTAATGTATATAGATGATAGTGTAAAAGCTTTTACCAAAGATTTAAAGGAATATAATGGTATAACATTACAATATGTTGGTATTATGCCAATAGATACAGATATAGAAGCATATATAAATAATTTAACTATAAATAAATTAAATAATATAACTAGTAATTTAAAAGAAATAAGACCTGAAAACTTTAAACAAGGAGTTGCTACAAAAATTACTGGAATATTACCACTATTTAATTTTGAATATGATTTAGACTTATATAATGATTTAAAAAGGCTGTCAGTAACTGATGTATTTGATAATCGAAAAGCAGAT
The DNA here is from genome assembly GCA_022771715.1 of Bacillota bacterium. GTDB lineage: Bacteria > Bacillota_I > Bacilli_A > RF39 > UBA660 > JALELF01. The sequence continues at coordinate 6,383 of JALELF010000008.1, read as the reverse complement.
TTATCAAATTTAACATTACAAAAAAATGCTTATTTAAATACAGTAAAACATAAAGCAAATATCGAGTTTTCTAATGATGGAATTAAAGCTTCAGCAGCTACAACAGTGGGAGGACTTGGTGCAGGTAGTTGTGGATTTAATTATATATATGATATTCCAGTAGAAGAAATTGATTTAACTTTTGATAAGCCATATTTATTTATGATTAGAAATAAAAATACTAATGAAATTTGGTTTATGGGAAAAGTTTATAATCCAGTTAAATGCACAACATTCTTTTATGATGCTTGTATAGATTAGTATAGAATTTAAAGGACAAAATTGTTCTTTTTTTCTTCAAAAACTACTTGTAAAACAAATAAAAATAATATATACTATATAGGTACTCAAGGAGGAATTTATGGAAAAAGAAGTAAACATAAAAATAGAAGGAAAAGAATGGGAAGAGGCATTAGATAAAGCATTTGAAAAAGCTAATAAAAAAGCTAAAATAGATGGTTTTAGACCAGGACATGCCCCTAAAGAAGTATTTTTAAAGAAATATGGTAAAGAATCTTTATATATGGATGCTGCTGATTTAGTGTTAGACAAAGCTTATACACAAATGTTAGAAGAAAACAAAGATTTAGAAATAGTTGCTAGACCTGAAATGGGTGTTAAAAGTATTGATGAAAAAGGGATTGAATTTGTTTTCACATTAACAACTAGACCAGAAGTTAAATTAGGTAAATATACAAATTTAGGTATTAAAAAAGATGAAGTAAAAGTTACTAAAGAAGAAATAGATCATGAAATAGAACACATGAGAAGTCACTATGCAGAGAGTGTAATTAAAGATGGCGCTATTAGTAATGGTGATACTGCTGTTATTGATTTTGAAGGATTTAAAGATGGTGTAGCTTTTGATGGTGGAAAAGCTACAAATTATTCATTAGAAATAGGTTCTAATTCATTTATACCAGGATTTGAAGAACAATTAATTGGTATGAAAAAAGATGATGAAAAAGAAATAGAAGTAACTTTCCCAGAAGATTATCATTCAGAAGAATTAAAAGGTGCTAAAGCAACATTTAAAATCAAAGTACATGAAGTAAAAACAACTGTTATACCAGAAATAAATGAAGAATTCTTTGAAGATTTAGGTATGGAAGGTATTGATACTTTAGAAAAATTAGAAAATCAAGTTAAAGAAAATATTAAAGTTAGAAAAGAAGCAGATGCTGAAAATAAATATTTAGATGAACTATTAGATAAAGCTAGTGAAGGAACTGAAGTTAATATTCCACATGTAATGATTCATGAAGAATTAGATAGAATGTTAGAACAATACAAACAAAATTTAAGTATGCAAGGTATTTCACTTGAACAATTCTATCAATTTACTAACTCTAATGAAGAAGCTTTAAAACAAGAAATGCATCCAGAAGCAGAAAAAAGAGTTAAATTAAGATTAATGTTAGAAGAAATAGCGAAAAAAGAAAATATTGAAGTAACAGAAGAAGAAGCTAAAGAAGAAAGTAAAAAATTAGCTGATAAATATAAAATGGATGAAACTGAGTTTTTAAATGCATTTGGTGGTCTTGAAATGATTAAGTATGATTTAAAAATGCGTAGAGCTATAGATGTATTAAAAAAATAAACCGTTTGGTTTATTTTTTAATGACTTAATTTCTTTTGATATGTTTTATGTTTTATAAATCCACTGGCAAATACAAATAGTCCAGAAGGATTTAATTTATAGTTGATTTTTTCTTCACCACATAAAGCACATTTTTTATATATTATTTTTTTACTCATCATATAAGGATGGTTATAACTAACTAATATTTTCCATTCATGATTACACATATAGAAACCCTCCTTTTGTAATTATATATTATAATTATTTTTTAACTAAAAAGTCAATATTTTTGATTGACTAATATAGATTAAATTTATTTTTACAGCAATTATTTAATATATTTATTGTTATATTAATTAATTTTTTGTATAATTATTATGGTGAAGAGAAATGTTTGAAAATTTAGGCGATAGATTACAGAATGCAATTAATAAAATTAAAGGTTATGGAAAAATAACTGAAGAAAATATAAGTGAAATATCTAGAGAAATTAGATTAGCTTTATTAGAGGCAGATGTTAATTATCAAGTAGTAAAAGAATTTATAAATAATGTTAAAGAAAAAGCTTTAGGTGAGGAAGTAGCTAAATCTTTAAAGCCTGGAGAAATGTTTGTTAAAATTGTAAAAGATGAATTAGTTGATTTGCTTGGTGGTGAAAAAAAGGATTTAAATATAAATGGAAATCCTAGTATTTTAATGTTAGTTGGTTTACAAGGTTCAGGTAAGACAACTACTATTGGAAAACTTGGCAATTTACTTAGAAAAAAATATAAAAAGAATCCTCTTTTAGTAGCGTGTGATGTATATAGACCTGCTGCAATTGATCAGTTAAAACAATTAGGTAAAGAACTTAATTTAACAGTTTATAGTGAGGAAATAAAAGATCCTGTTACAATAAGTAAAAATGCTTTAAAGTTTGCTAAAGAAAATAATTATGATTATGTTTTAATAGATACTGCTGGTAGACTTCATATTGATGAATCTTTAATGCAAGAATTACAAAATATAAATAGTGAAATTAAACCGCAAGAAGTACTACTTGTAATTGATAGTATGATAGGGCAAGACGCTGTAAATGTTATCAATGGTTTTAATGAAAAATTACCATTAACTGGAGCAATTTTGACTAAATTAGATGGTGATACTAGAGGTGGAGCTGCTTTATCTATTCGACATTTAACTAATGTACCAATTAAATTTATTGGCGTTAGTGAAAAAATGGATGGTTTAGAAGAGTTTTATCCTGAAAGAATGGCTACTCGTATTTTAGGTATGGGTGACATTATGACTATGCTTGAAAAAGCTGAATCTGTAATCGATCAAGATGAAGCTGTAAGAGCTGCTAAAAAAATGCAGAAAGGTAATTTTGATTTAGAAGACTTTTTAGGACAACTTAAACAAATAAAAAAACTAGGACCACTAGAAAATATTATGAAAATGCTTCCTGGAGTACCTAAAGAAGTAAAAAATGCCAAAATTGACCCAAAAGATTTGGCACATGTTGAAGCGATAATTCAATCTATGACTAAGGAAGAAAGAAGAAATCCATCTATTTTGAAAGCTAGTCGTAAAATAAGAATAGCAAAAGGTTCTGCACGTAGTGTTGAAGAAGTAAATCGTTTATTAAAACAGTTTGAACAAATGAAAATGATGATGAAACAGTTTAATAAAGGTAATTTCAAAATGCCTTTTTAATGGATTTGTATTTGATAAATACTAAATAAATTATTTATAAAAATATAAAAAAATCAATTTTAATCAATTAAATCCATCATAATATTGACAGTTTTAAATTTATATTGTAAAATTGTACTTGTATTCATATTTTATGATGGAATCTGGAGTAGTACTCAAGAGGCTGAAGAGGCGCCCCTGCTAAGGGTGTAGATCGGGAAACTGGTGCGAGGGTTCAAATCCCTCCTGCTCCGCCATGATGAATTTAACTCTTATTTTATAAGAGTTTTTATTTTATATAAAAGTAATAAAAACAGTTAGATAGTGAATATAATTTATTTGTTGTTTAAAAAATTTAATACTAAATCAATTAATATATTTTTTTCTTTTGGATTAGATTCTGCTATTAAAAGAGTAATAGCAACTAAAGTATTGTTATCTATTATTTGCTTATTTTCTACGAATAACAAATCATAATGTTGCAAAGCATATATAAATAAAGTAGCAGCAATTCTTTTATTGCCATTTATAAACACATGGTTTTTAACAACCATATACAGTAAATTAGCAACTTTTTCTTCAACGGTAGGATATACATCAAAAGATTGGTAAATAGCGCCCAGAATTGCTTTCAAACCACTATCTCTTTCGAGTACAAATAAATTACTATCATTATTAAGTTTCAGATTATTGCTTATTTTTTTACATTCTTCATAAGTTATAATGCTATTACAAGTTGTACCAGTAGGTATAATTGTTTAGCAAATTCAAAGCAGTAGAGTAGTTATTAATTACTTTAATAATTTCTTGTGCTTCATTTCCTTCTAATTTAGTATTAATCCTATTAGTAATTCAACGTTTTTTTCTAAATATTCTAGTCGCTTTTGATTAACTAAATAACCTTTAATCAAATAATATGTTAAAACTTTATTAGCCATTTTCTAAATAGAATACCATTTTTAGATTTAACACGATATCCCACAGGACTATCCCTTTATGTCATACGAATTAATGATAAATAAGTACAAATTAAAGAGTTATTATGAAATTATTTTTACTTTCATAATAACTCTTTTTATCTTAATATTTCATCCATAGATAAATCATGATTTTTACATATAGTATATAATGTCATAGTTGAAACTAAATAATATCCTTTTTCATAATTACTATATGTAGTTTGAGATATTGCACATTCATTAGCAATATCTCTTTGAGTTAAATTTAATCTTTTTCTAATTGTATGTAAATTTTTACCTATTTTAGTTTTATTTAATTTACTTATAGGCAGGTAATTATTAACTCTATTAAGTCTTGCAATATAATCAAGTGAATATTTATACATATTTGCAAATTTAACTAATTTTTGTAATGGAATAATATCATGACCATTCTCCCATCCAGCAAAGGTAGAACTAGATACGCCAAATACATAACCAATTTCTTGTTGTGTCATTTCTAATTCTTCTCTTATTTCTTTTATTCTGTTATCTATCATTCTTAATCACCTAATATAATTTTCCCATTAAAAATGATAATATTAGTAAAACTATGGGATATTTGGTAAAAGTGTGTTATAATAATATTAGCAGTACCTATTTGGAGGAGATCGTTTTGAAAAAAGAACAAAAGAGTGAAAATAATAATAATGTAAATAATGATTCTGTAGCAGATAGAGTTATAGATTTAATGCTATGGTATCAAATAGAAGATTCTCGTTTAACACTTGAATTATATGGACATAGAATAAAGTTCTATGAATTACAAAAAGAACATCTGGTAGAAAACAAGCCTTATAAGTTTCAAAAGAAGAAAATGTTAAAATATGAAAATGAATTAAATGAAATAAATGATAAAATTGTGAAATTATATGCTGAAGTTGAAGAAGAAATTGCTATTATGGGAAGAATGCAAGGGGCTATAAATAGTAAGTCAGATTATAATTTAATAAGTTTTAATGATTTATTATCAATGATAGAAAAGGAAGTAAATCTTAGAAAAATAGTATTAAACTTAAAAAATAAAAATGCTATATATAGATATAGTGATACTGATCATAGTTATATATTACTTGATATGAACAAGAAAGATAATATATTTAATACATACTTAAATGAAACCCTTACTGATGTAGAAATGATTAAAAAAAATATTGAGATTATTGATTAATCTTAATATTTCTTGATATTATACAAATAGTTATAATAATAAAATATAAAAAAGTGGTATATTTTTAAAAATATTTTTGATACAATATTATTGTCAGAAGATATTCTGATTTGAAATATTTTTTTATATTTTTAAGTTTTTTTATTTTTCTCAAAGACTTGAAAATATTTGTAATAAAGAGTTGTTAACTTTATTACATAAGTTAAAAGAGTGAAATCAGTATCACTCTTTTAATTTTATAAAAAAAGAAGTTATTTGACTTCTCGTTTAATTAGTTTAGCATGAACTACCATTTTATCACTATTATTATAACAAGTTGATAATGTCAGAATATTATCATTGCTACTAATAGAAGTATTAAAATTATAAGCACTTCTAGTTAATAACATATTTAGAAAATCAAGATATTCTGTATCACTACTAAAATTAGTTTCCAAGTAATCACTTGTGGTAGGAATATGATATATACTAAATATTTGCCATAGACTATTTTCTTTTTCAGTAGATATTTTAATAATATAATTATTACTATTATTTAACCATTCATTTGAAAGAACTTTTTTCAAACTACCAAACATAGTTTTATCAGTTCTTCCGTGTGCATAAATAATAGTATTTTTATTATTCGTATAATTATTTCTATAATCTAGAAATAACCATCCAGCACTATTCCAAGATTTATCAAAACTATGTGTTAAATAATATTTATTATCATTTGCTTGTACAAATGGATAATTTATATTAGTGCCATTTACTTGTATCCAACCTTTAACATTTATATTAATTTTTTTTAATTCAGAAAAATCAACATTAAGCATATTCATTTTAATATAATCCCAGTAAGGATTAAATTCTGGTATTTCTTCTTCTTGTTCTATTATTTCTGTATTTTCTGTATCAACTACTTCAGTAACTTTAA
>JALELF010000079.1 GCA_022771715.1 Bacillota bacterium | reverse complement strand
GTATCTTGTTTTTATAAGCAAAACAGAACGTGCTAATAAGAATAACACTTATGTGTTTTCAAGCGTCCCATACGGGCATATTCAAATTAATTCAGAATTAAAGACATTATTATATAATCAATCACCTGAAACTTCTATATCAGTTAAAGAAGCACAAGACTATCAATTTTTATTTGATATGAATGCTAATCAAGAACTAGTTGATTTGTACAAGAAAAATTGCAATGATTTGTTAAATAAATATATTTTAGATTAGTAAAAATATTATTATCTTATTGATAAATAATATTTTTTTAATATAAAGTAAATTCAAACATATTATTTAATGGGAGGAAAATATGGACATACTTACAAAATCAGTATTTTCACTTATGATAAATTTTATATTTGGAGTTATTACGGCAGTTATTTTAATACCTTTATTAAAAAGGAAAAAAGCTAATCAAAGATTAAGTGAGTATTTAGAAGAAACACATAAGAAAAAACGAAATACTCCTACAATGGGTGGTTTAATATTTATTATTCCTACATTAATTTCTTATTTTATTTTATATTTACTAAAAAAAGTAAGCATTAATTATAATGTATTGATTGTTATTATTACTTTTACTTTATATGCGTTAATAGGCTTTATAGATGATTACTTAATAATTAAAAATAATAATAATAAAGGTCTAAGTGAAAAGGCTAAATTTATAATGCAGTTAGTTTTAGCGATAATTTTTTTCTATTTGTTTTTAAAAGCAGGAAATGAGCCTCTGCTTTGGATACATTCTTTAAATATAAAATTAGATATAGGTTGGTTATATGGAGTACTAATTTTATTTATTTTGGTGGCAAGTTCCAATGCGGTTAATTTAACAGATGGTCTAGATGGTTTAGCAGGGGGGCTTTCCTTTATTGCACTACTTACATTTGCAATAATAACTTGGAATACAGGCTGGTTGGTAGGCTACGCTGATATAGCAATTTTTATATTTTTATTGTTGGGTGGGATTCTAGCCTTTTTAGTTTTTAATGTAAGCCCAGCTAAAATATTTATGGGTGACGTTGGTTCTTTATCATTAGGAGCGCTACTTGGTACAATATCAATCTTAACAAGACACGAACTACTTCTTGTTGTTATTGGAATTGTCTTTGTACTAGAAACCATAAGCTGTATAATTCAAAGGGTATATTATAAAATTACCAAATCGCGAATTTTTCCAATGACACCAATTCATCATACTTTTGAAAAGATTGGTTGGGAAGAAAGAGATATAGTTAAATTATTTTGGATTATTGGACTATTAGGGTCATTTTTAGCTTTAGGATTTGGTTTATGGCTCTGAAATAAGAAACTATTCTTATTTTTTTTAAAAAAGCATATTCTTAAATAGATAATATAGGTGATTACTTTGAAAAAAATGGACTATGGATTATTAATTTCAGTTATTCTTTTGTCTATATTTGGCTTAATTATGATATATTCTGCATCATATATTTGGGCTAGTTATAAATACAATAATGCTTATAAATTCATTATAAATCAAGGTATTTTTTTTGTAATTGGTTTGTTTTTAATGTTATTTATATCAAAAATAGACTATAAGTTTTTGGAGAAAAAAAGCAATTTATTATTTTTTTCATCTTTAATACTACTAGTTTTAGTATTAATACCAGGTGTAGGGACAGTAAGAAATGGTAGTAGAAGTTGGTTTGGAATAGGATCATTTGGTGTACAACCAAGTGAATTTATGAAATTATCATTCATTATCTTTACATCAAAATATTTAAAAAATAATGAAAAAAATATAAAAAGTTTTAAAAAAGGATTACTTCCTATTTTGTTTTTGATTTTAGTTGTTTTTTTTCTGATAATGTTACAACCTGATTTTGGAACAGGGACTATTATTGTAATGAGCATTATGGGATTATTGTTTGTAGGTGGGGCAAATTTTAGTTTTTTTGTTAGAATTGGAATAGTAGGAATAATTGGAGTAATAGGATTAATTATAGCAGCACCTTATCGCTTAGCTCGTATTTTATCATTTCTAGATCCTTGGAAAGATCCGCTAGGAAGTGGTTTTCAAATAATTCAATCATTGTATGCGATTGGGCCAGGTGGATTATTAGGATTTGGACTTGGAAATTCAAGACAGAAACATTTTTATTTACCAGAACCGCAAACTGACTTTATCTTTTCTATTATCAGTGAAGAATTAGGTTTTTTAGGAGTTATTATTGTTTCTATTTTATTTTTAACTATTATTATTAAAGGATTTAAAATATCAAAAAAATCAAATGATTTATTTTCTAAATATTTAGCATTTGGAATTACTTTTCAATTTGCTTTTCAAACTGTTTTAAATTTAATGGTTGTAGTTGGTCTAATACCAGTTACTGGTGTAACATTACCATTTCTTTCTTATGGAGGATCTAGCTTACTTATAACGCTATGCAGTATGGGAATCATACTAAATATAAGTAGGCATCAAAGATAATCACATTTAATAGTTAAAAAATAATTACCAAAGATAAATACACATTCAATTAATGTCTATCTGCATATTATAAAATAGATAAAGGAGGATTTAAAATGTTTTTTGGAAGAAATCGATTTATGAATAATCAATGCTGTCCTAATCAATGTCCAAACGAATGTGAAAGACAAATGGATCCAATTGAGGAACCTACTATTACAAACTGTGTAGAAAGAGAATTCTACCACGAAGTACCACATATTTGCAATTACCATACTCACTATATAAATAAACATATTTATAAACATACATATACACCACAATATACTTGTTCTAGTGAAGAAGTAGTATGCAATATAGACCCTGGTTGCTGTGGTGAACGTTAAGAAAAGACATAAAACTTGTCTTTTTTTTTATCTAATGTTATACTAACACCTGGTGATAATATGAATGAAAATTTTTTAGATTTGATAAAAGAAATATGTGACGAAAATAATATAAAATGTACTAATATAAATCAAAGCTGGTTTATGATTTTAGAAAAAAATAATACACGAAAATTTATAAATGGTTATAAATTTGATAACAATAATCATGCTTTAGGCAAAATACTTGATGATAAGTTTGCTACTTATGAGTTGCTTAAATCTTTAATGATACCAGTATGTGAACACAATATTTTATATAGTGAGAATAATCAAAATGAATATGCTGAAGGTTTTAATAATATCAACTATTTAAATAGTTTATTCAATAAATATAATAATGACATCGTAATTAAAATAAATGAAGGAACATGCGGTATAAACGTTAATAGAATAAATGATAATAAAACTTTAAAAGAATTTTATAAAAGCCTTAATGATAAAACAAAATCTTATAGCGTTTGTCCATTTTATAATATCCAAAATGAATATAGATTAATAATAGTAAATAATGAAGTAAAAGTAATCTATAAAAAAGAATTACCATTAGTGTATGGAGACGGGTTATCTACTATTAAAGAATTATTAAAAAAATTTAATTATGAATATTTTAAAAATATAAATGATAAAAATTTAGATAAAGTGTTAGGTATAAATGAAAAGTATATGTATAATTGGAAATTTAATCTATCATGTGGTTCAAGAGCTAGTTTTGAAATAAATGAAAAAGATAAAATTAGAATATTAGAAATAGTTAATAACTTGTTAAATAAAATAGAACTAGGCTTTTGTAGTGTAGATATTATCAAAACAATCGATAATGAATACATAATACTTGAAATAAATAGTGGTGTAATGATGAAAAATCTAATTAAAGAAAATGAAAATGGCTTGTCAATAGCAAAATCAATATATAAAGAAGCAATTTTATCTATGTTTAAATAAAAGACTTAAATAATATCATATATTATGATATACTTATAAAGTAGATAGAAGGCGATGTATTTGAAAAAAGTAGTATTTATTTTAATATCATTTTTTATGTTTATAAACGTAAGTGCCATGGATGTTGACACTTATTCTAAAAATGCTGTTTTGTATAATTTAAATGATGACTCTGTAGTAGCGGAAGAAGCTAAAGATGAAATTGTTTCAATTGCTAGTATGACTAAAATTATGACAACACTTGTTGCACTTGAAAATATTGATGATATAAATGAAAAAGTTACACTTACTAGCGAAGTATTTAAAGGTTTGAAAGAAGCTAATGCTTCGGTAGCAGGTTTTAAAGTAGGGGAAAAAGTTACATATAAAGACTTATTATATGGAGCTTTCTTACCAAGTGGTGCGGATGCAACGAATGCTTTAGCCATTAATATTACGGGAAGTATTGATAAGTTTGTTGATTTAATGAATCAAAAAGCTAAAGAACTTAATTTAGCAAATACTCATTTTTCTAATACTACTGGATTAGACGAAGAAGATCATTATTCTACAGTAAATGATGTAGCCATTATACTAAAAACTGCTTTGAAAAATGAAACATTTAAAGAAATATTTCTAACTGATAAATATTTAACTAGTGATAAATTACTTACATTTACATCAACTTTAAAGAAATCATTAAGTGCATATAAAATAAGTGCTAATTATATATTAGGTGGTAAAACAGGCTATACATTAGATGCAGGAAGATGCCTTGCTAGTATGGCATACGATGAAGTGAATGATATTTATTATTTATTAGTAACAGCTAATGCTCCAACCACAACTGGTTATTACCATTTATTAGATGCTAAAAACATTTATGAATACTACTTTGACAATTATAAGTATTTTGATTTAATAAAAGAAGGACAAAATATAACTACAATCAAAACAAAGTATGCTAAAGAAAAAAATTTAAACGTTGTATCTAACCAAAACATCAAAAAATATTTAAAAAATGATTTTGATATTAGTAAATTAGAAATTAAATATGATGGTGTAGATACAGTTAATTTTAATGAAAAAGTAGGTAGTAAGCTAGGAACGATTTCTTTAGTATATGAAGGTAATACTTTAGATAGTTTTGATACTTTTTTAAATAATAAATTACATTTTTCTATTTTAGCTTTTATCAAAGATAATATTTTAATTATTACAGTATTAATAATTATCTTACTATTTATATTAAAACCTAAAAAGAAGTTAAAACATAAAAGGGTGTAGTATGGAAATAATTAATATAAAAAATGATTTAAAATATCTAGATGAGTATATAACTTTATGCTATTTAGAATGGTCAAATAAACAATTAGAACTTTCTAAATATATTGAGTATAAAAAAGATAAGATATTAAATGATGATAATGTTATTTTTATATTAGGATTAGTAGATAAAGAATTGATTGGATTTATTTCGCTTTTTAAAAATGATTGTGATGAAAGAGCTTCTTTGACACCTTGGTATGCTACTATGTTTGTTAAAGAAAAATATAGAGGCAAAGGATATTCTAAAATTTTAAATGATGCTTTATTAAGGGAAGCTAAAAAATTAGGATATAAAAAAGTATATTTAAAATCAGAACTAATAAATTATTATGAAAAATTTAAAGCAAAATATATAGAAAATTTAAATGATTCTGAAAAGCTTTATTATATTGATTTAATATAAATTTTGCAAAACAAAAAGGTTGCCTTTAAGCAATCCTTTATTTTACAAAGCTTTCATAATATTCTTCATAAGTAATGTCATTTTCTTTTATATATGTAGCAACTTCTTTGCCAACATATCTAAAGTGCCATGGTTCATACATATATCCTGTTATCTTTTCAGTTTCTTCTTTGTATCTTAAAATAAAACCATAATTATGAGCATTTTCAATCATCCATTTATATTCATCAGTATAAAGAAAATCTCCTAAATTTTTAGTTGAAGGTGTTCCTACATCGATAGCTAAACCAGTTTGATGTTCAGAATAACCTGGTCTTGCTGAATATGTATCAGCATTTGTTTTACCATCTTTGGCCACATAATTATTGTATAATCCGGTTTGATAATTGTAGCTGCGATATGAAGAACGGATAAGTAAATTTAATCCTAATACTTTCATATCAGTATACATTTTTTTGTATTCTTCAAATGCTTCTTCTTTTATATATTGACCATTCCCACCATAACTTGCAGTAACATGAACTAAATTATCTGGAGCATAGTCAGAACTTAATTTATAGTATTTATTAACTAAAATCAAAGTGTTTTTACTTAAATCAGCTGCATAGTCAGTAGTGTAGTAATCATGATCTAAATTGCTATTTACATTAGTAACAACTTCTTTAGTAGATAAATTAGGGTTTTTAGTTAAATAGTCATAATATCTTTCAAAGTTTTCTTTTTTATAATATTTTTCATTTATTAATGATACAAGACTACTATTATATTCTGTAATATCTGCATTTACAAGGGCAATAGTGTCATCAACAGGTGCACTGTTTTTTTCATAATATTCAATATAATTTTTTAAATTTTCATTTTTAAAATCTTTATTTTCCATCAACTTAGTATATGCATCACTATATGAAAGTGTTAATAAATACTGTATATCGTCTTCTGTTAGTTTATCTTTAATAACTGTTATTTCACTGTTATTATATCCTATATTTTTTAGTTTGTTATCTATACTATCAGTTTTATCACATCCTGTAAAAATACTTAAACTTAATAATAATAATAATATTTTATTTTTCATTTTTTCACCTCATTTAATACTATTTTCTAAATAATAAGCGTAATATTCATCAAAAGTAATATCTTCTTCATGAATTTTGGTAGCGACATCAATTCCTACATAGCGATAATGTCCTGGTTCAAAAGCAAATCCAGTAATATCTTCTTTATCTTTAGGGTATCTTAATATAAACCCATATTTGTAAGCGTTATCTAATAGCCAAGTATAAGCTTCTGTGTCTTCAAAGGTTTCTTCTTCTTCTTTTAACCTAGTAGAAATATTAAGGGCAAGACCAGTTTGATGTTCAGAATGTCCGGGACGAGCAGCAACTTCATCAGCTTTATTAGTTCCATATCTAGATTTGAAACTATCGTAAGTAGCTTCTTGACTTTCATACGAACGATATGATACATTTGCAATCAAAGAAATATTGTTTTCTTTTGCTTTTCTTGCCATTTTGATATAAGCATCATGTGCTTCTTCTTTTAATTTATGACCATCATATGCATATTGTACACTGATTTCTTTTAAATCATTTGGAATAGAAGCACTCTCTAGTTTATAAAATCTATTAACTATTACTAAATTATCTTCTTGAAAAACTGTTTTAACATCAGTATATATTGGTTTATCCATGTTAGCGTTTACAATGCTTACAATTCTATTTATGTCTGTTTGATTATTATTCTTATGATATTCTAAATATCTATTTAGACGATTTATCATAAAATATTTATTCGAAATAAATTTTGCTAAACTATCATTATATTCTTTTAAAGCAATATCCAAAACTTTGTCTTTTTCAATGAGAATTTTTATTTCTTCATCATTATAGCCTAGCTTTTTAAGTTTATACTGTGTACTGTTAATATGTTTCATGTAAAACGATAACGAAACTATAATAATTACTACTAATAAAACGCAACTAACAACAATTATAATTTTTTTTCTTTTACTATTCATATTTATCACCAATTATATTATACACTAAAATAGTACTTTTTACATAAAAAAGTGTTAATTTCATAATATATATTAGAGGTGAAAAATGAAAAAATTTGTTGTTTTTATGTTAGTTATATTTATGTCTTTTCCTGCTTTTATAAAAGCTGATAATCTTACTTTAGCTCCTAATAGTAAATCAGCTATTATGTTAGAAGTAAGTACTGGTGAAATATTGTTTGAAAAGAACTCTCATGAAAGGCTTCATCCAGCAAGTATGACTAAAATGATGAGTTTATTATTAATCATGGAAAGCATTGAAAAAAATATCATAAAGCTAGATGATATGGTTACTGTATCTAGTAATGCTTCAGGTATGGGCGGTAGTCAAATTTTATTGGAGACTAATGAGCAAATGAGTGTTGATGATTTAATTAAGGGTGTTACTATTGCTAGTGGAAATGATGCCGTGGTAGCGCTTGCTGAAAGAATTGCTGGAACTGAAGAAGAGTTTGTAAATATGATGAATAATAAAGTAAAAGAATTAGGCTTAAACGATACTAATTTTAAAAATTCTCATGGATTAGATGCTGCTAATCATTACTCAAGTGCATATGATATGAGTATAATTGCTAAGGAGTTAGTTAAGCATGAAAAAATACTAGAATATTCTCGTATTTATGAAATGTATTTAAGGGAAAATACAGATAGAAAAATATGGCTAGTTAATACAAATAAATTAGTTAGATTCTATAATGGTGTAGATGGATTAAAAACAGGTTATACCAAAGAAGCTGGCTATTGTTTAACCGCAACTGCTAAAAAGAATGATATGAGAATTATTACAGTTGTAATGGGTGAACCAGACTCATCAACTAGAAATAGTGAAGTAACTGGTATGTTAGATTATGCATTTAGCCAATATGAAATAGAAAAACTGCTTAGTAAAGAAAGTATTATAGGAGAAACTTTAGTAGAAAAAGGAACCAATAAATATGTTAAACTAGTACCTACAAGTGATGTTACTGTTTTAAACAAAAAGATAAATGGTAAGAAAAACGCTACATATGAAGTAGAAGTTGATAATATAATTGCGCCTGTTACTAAAGGTAGTATAGTAGGAAAACTTCATATAAAAGAAGATGATAATTTAACAAGAACAATTGATATAACAGTAAGTGAAGATGTAAAAAAAGCTAATCTTTTTGAACTATATTTAAGATATTTAAAAGAAATATTAATTGGTGACGTAGGAATATAAATACTTAGTATATCTAGGTATTTTTTAAATTTGCATTTTCCCCAAAATGTGTTATAATACCTGCAATTACTGGGGTGGTATTATGGAGTTTAAAAATAGAAAACATTTTGATACATACTTAAATGGACTAGAATTTTTAGGACAAGGAAGTCAAGGAACTTGCTATTTGTCTAAAAAGAATAATCTTGTAGTTAAAGTTTTTAACGATTATTTTGATAATGAAGAAACAGGATACACTGAAGACTTCTTATTGAGATTTAGCAATATAAAAAACAATACTTTTATATGGCCAAATAGTACTATAAAAAT
>JALELF010000072.1 GCA_022771715.1 Bacillota bacterium | reverse complement strand
AATGGTAGTGATGGGACATATTATATTAATACATCATACGCAACTCTTGTCAGTGGATCGAATGGATCAAATTCAGGTAATGGGTCTGCTAATATTGAATATATAGGTGGTTAGCCTGTAAATAATATGTAAAAAGATATTAAAATAATATCTTTTTTTGTGTTTTTATTTTATAATGAAAATGGTGATAATATGTTAAATATAATAAATAAAAAAAGATTAGGACAAATTTTAACAAAAGAAGAGATTAATTATGTAGTAGAAAAATATGTAAGTGGTGAAATACCTGATTATCAAATGAGTGCTTTACTTATGGCTATTTGTATAAATGATATGACTGATGAAGAAACTTTTAATCTTACAGATGCCATGATAAATAGCGGGGAAACTTTGGATTTATCTGGAATACAAGGTTCTATTGTTGATAAACATTCTACTGGTGGTGTTGGAGATAAAACCACTTTAATACTTGCACCTATTGTAGCTAGTTGTGGTGTT
This sequence comes from Bacillota bacterium, assembly GCA_022771715.1. Lineage (GTDB taxonomy): Bacteria > Bacillota_I > Bacilli_A > RF39 > UBA660 > JALELF01. The sequence continues at coordinate 2,453 of JALELF010000072.1, read as the reverse complement.
AATGTTTGCAAAATGAGTGGTAGAGGTTTAGGACATACTGGTGGAACAATTGATAAATTAGAATCTATAAATGGTTTTAATGTGAATCTTAGTATTGAGGACGCTATAAAAGAAGTAAATAAAGTTGGAGCTGTTATTGTAAGTCAGACCGGTAATTTGGTTCCAGCTGATAAAAAAATATATGCTTTAAGAGATGTATCTGGAACGGTTGAGTCTATTCCTTTAATTGCGTCATCAATAATGAGTAAAAAAATTGCTTCTGGGGCTTCTAGTATAGTGATTGATTTAAAAGTAGGAAATGGAGCACTAATTAAAAATTTAGAAGATGCTAAACACTTATCTGATTTAATGATAAAAATAGGTAAAAAATATAACAGAAAAGTTGTCTGTGTTTTAACTAATATGGATAAACCTCTTGGAACATCAATTGGTAATGCTTTAGAAGTAAAAGAAGCTTTGGAATTTTTAAATGGAAATAGAAATAAAGATTTAGAAGAAATTATTTATAAATTGGCTTCTTTAATGGTTAGTTTAGGTAAAAATGTTAGCGAAGAAATTGCTTTAAAAGAAGTAAAAGAAAAACTAAATAATAAAGAAGCTTTAAGTAAATTCTATGAAATTGTCAAAAATCAAGGTGGTAATATAGATGATTTAAAAATATCTAATAGAGTATTTTCAATTAAGAGTCCATATACTGGATTTGTAAAAGAAATAGATACTTTAAAGTTAGGAGAATTATCTAGAAGTATAGGAGCTGGCAGATATAAAAAAGATGACGTTATTGATTATACTGTAGGTTTTGTTTTGAATAAGAATGTTGGTGATTATGTTTTAAAAGATGAGGAATTGGTTAAAGTTTACTTGAATAAGATTGATTTATCTATTAATGATATTACTTCATGTTTTAAAATAGATAGTGAATTAGGTGATGTTTTACCTAATATATATGGTGTTATTAAATGAGTGCTGTAGTTGCAGCTATATCATCATTTATAATGGCAATTTTAAAAGTTTTACTTCCAATAGGTATTGTTGTTTTGATTATGATTGCTTTTAAAATAATTTATAGATATCATAAATATGGAAAAAGTGAATTTAGAGCATTTCAAAAAACTGATAATATAAAGTTTACAGATATGATAAAATGTATGATAAATGAAATAAATGAGTTTAAAATTATAATTGAGGAAACCAGTTTATATTCTGATTTACTTGTGTTAAGTGAAACTGGCATTTATTTGATAAAAATTATGAAGTATCAGGGAGCTGTTACTGGAGAGAAGAACAGTAAAACACTTAAAAATAAAGTTAAAGAAAAAATAGAAAAAGAAGTTGATAATCCGTTTTATTATTTAGAAAATGATAAAAAAATATTATTAGGACTTGATAATAATTTACAAATTAAAACAATTTTAATTACTAATAGTGGAGTTAATATTTCTATTGATAATGTTTCAAAAAATCAAATATATAATGTTGCTAATTTTTACTATATGATGGAAAATGATTTGAAAGGTACTAAAATATATGATAAATTATATTTAGAGTCATTGGCAAAATTAATTAAGGAAAGGAGTGTTAGCGATGTTAACAAATAGTAATAGGGGGCAGTTTAGAATTAAATTGTCATAAAAGTAAAGGATTTACATTAATAGAATTAATATCAGTAATAATATTAATGGGTGTAATAGCTTTAATAACAGTACCCATAATAAAAGATACTATAGAAAGTGCTAGAGAGAAAAATTTTAATAATTCGGCTTTAGGACTTATAGAAGCAGCTAATGAATACTATTTAAATAGTAAATTAACAGGAGACTATTTTGAAGAAATAGAGTTTAAAGTTAATAATGGAAAAATGATATCAGGAAATAAATAATTATCATTTAATGGAAAAGTCCCAGTAGGGGACTCATATGTTAAGATTAAAGCAAATGGAGATGTAGCGATTAACATAACCGATGGCGAGTTTTATGCAGTAAAAGATTATGATGAAATAGGGGCTTCTATAGGTACAAGTGAAGATACAGCTTTACTAAGAGAAGAATTAGCTAAAAAGATAGCTGAACTTGAAAAAATAGTTAGTGATAATAAAAGTGAATTAGAAAATAAAATAAACTCAAACTTTGATAAAGTATATCCAGTAGGAAGTATTTATATAAGTACAAGTAGTGCAAATCCATCAACAATATATGGTGGAACATGGGAAAGATATGGACAAGGAAAAACATTAGTAGGATTAAATGAAGGTGAACCAGGATTTAATACTATAAATAAAACAGGTGGTGAAAAAACACATACACTAACAATAAATGAAATGCCTAGTCATAATCATAATTTAGGCGGTCACACTTTTTTATGGGGTGAAAACGTGGGAACTGTAAATATCAAAAATGCGAATGCAGAAGCAGGCGCTACTTCTCAAAATAGATTATATACGTATCAAAATCAAT
>JALELF010000061.1 GCA_022771715.1 Bacillota bacterium | reverse complement strand
GTTTTAGATTTATGTCATCTTAAATGGTATTAAAACTACTTTAAGTAATGCAGTAGCATTACCATAGTTTTAGATTTATGTCATCTTAAATAGTATTAAAACCAACATTAATAAACCTCAACCTGAAGGTACGTTTTAGATCTATGCTAATATATATTACGATTTACTACTTCTATTTCAAAATTAAAGAAAAATACATATAATTTACAATAAAAGTCGTTCTATATTTCTACTAGTCACATATATTTAACTAGAATTGAAAGTAGAGGGATTATATGGAAAAACAAGAAATAATTAGAAGTATAACAGAAAGAACAAATGGTGAGTTATATTTAGGAGTAGTTGGAGCAGTTAGAACTGGTAAATCAACATTCATAAAAAAAGTTATAGAATCATTAGTTGTACCTAATATAGAAGATGAATATGAAAGAAAAAGATGTTTAGATGAAATACCGCAATCAGCTCAAGGAAAAACCATAATGACTACTGAACCAAAATTTGTTCCTTCAACAGCTGCTAGTATAAAAATAGATGACTTTACAACTAGCATTAGACTAGTTGATTGCGTTGGCTACGTAATAGATGGAGCTAAAGGTTATGAAGATGAAAATGGGCCTAGAATGGTAAGGACACCATGGTACGATGAACAAATTCCTTTCATTGAAGCAGCCGAAATAGGGACAGAAAAAGTTATAAGAGACCATTCAAGCATTGGTATTGTTGTAACTACCGATGGTTCATTTGGAGAAATAACACGAAACAGCTATGTTGAAGCAGAAGAAAGAGTAGTAAGTGAGTTAAAAGAAATAGGTAAACCATTTATTGTTGTATTAAATTCAGCTCATCCAATGCTTCCAGAAACAGAAAGCTTAGCTAGTCGTTTAAAAGAGAATTATGGTGTTCCAGTCTTACCTATCAGTGTTGAAAACATGGGTGAAAGAGATATTTATAATATTTTAAAAGAAGCATTATACGAGTTTCCAGTTTTAGAAGTAAAAGTTAACATGCCAGATTGGATAGCGTGTTTAGAACCAAACAATTGGTTAAAGAAAACATATATTGAGAAAATAAGAGAGAGCGTTATTGAAGTTGATAAATTAAGAGATATAGAAAACATAACTAAACATTTTGCTGATTGTGAATATATAAGTAAGTCATATTTGTCAGAAGTAAATACATCTTTAGGAGAAGTTACCATTTCACTTGATGCTCCTGCTAACTTGTTTAATGATGTTCTAAAAGAAATTATTGGAACAGAAATAAGTAGTAAAGCAGATTTACTTAAATTATTCCAAGAATATAATGAAGCAAAAGTAGAATACGATCAAATAAAAGGAGCTTTAAAAATGGTTAAAGCTACAGGCTATGGAGTTGCTAGCCCATCACTTAATGATATGAAACTTGATAAACCAGAAATCATTAAGCAAGGAAGTAGATATGGTATTAGACTTAAAGCTGTAGCACCTTCCATTCACATGATTAGAGTTGATGTTGAAAGCACATTTGAACCAATAATAGGTTCCGAACTTCAAAGCAAAGAATTAATCGATTATTTGATGAAAGATAATAATGAACCAGGTACTATTTGGAAAAGTGAAATATTTGGAAGAAGTCTTGATGTAATTGTAAAAGAAGGAATTCAAGCCAAATTATCATTAATGCCAGAAAACGCTAGACATAAATTACAACAAACATTATCAAAATTAGTTAATAAAGGTTCTGGTTAGCTATTCGCAAGAGTTTTATATACATATCAATATGTCTTTTTTATTAAATAAATAGTATCTAAAAATCATATTAATCAAGTAAAAAACATATAATGTATTAATAGGAGGATTTTATGGACAAGGATATTAATAACTTAGTTAGTCATAATGTTACAATAAGCGATAGAAAAAACATAATGATATCAGGAGTAAAAAAAATAGAAAGTTTTGACAATGAAGAATTTCTAATGGAAACTAATATGGGTTACGTATTAGTTAAAGGTAGCGAATTAGAAATAATAAAACTAGATACTTATCAAGGAAATGTATCAATAAAAGGTAAATTTAATAGTTTAATATATATGGATAGTACCAAAAAAGAAAAAGACGAAGGAATGTTTTCTAAATTATTTAAATGATCGATTTAAAACTCCAAATAGCGTCTTTACTTTTTTCTTTAATTTTTGGCATTATTTTAGAAATAATGATAAAAATTAATTACAAATTTATAAAACAAAGCCATAAATTAATTCAAATTATTCTTACATTTCTTGTTATCATAATCAATACATTAATTTATTTTATAGGACTAAAATACATTAACGAAGCCTATATGCATCCATATTTTATTTTAATGATAATAGTAGGATGTATACTAGAAGACTTTTTAGCTAAAAAAATATCTAATACATTTGTCAAAAGCAAAGTAAAATGATATAATGATACAAGAATAGGTGATTAATTGTGAAAAAAAGAAAAAAAGCTTCAGAAAATCGATTAATTATTTTTGGTACATCTTCTATCATAGTAATAGCGTTTTTTGTTTACAGTTTTTTTAATTACATAATTCAAGTTAAAAACTTAAACGATGAACAAGCTAAATTAGAAAATGATTTATTAGTATTAAAACAAGAAGAATCAAATTTAAAAAACGAAATAGAAAAACTTAAAGATCCTGATTATTTAGCTAGATTTGCAAGAGAAAACTATATGTATTCTAAAGATGGAGAATATATAATAAAAGTAAGTGAAAAAGAAGAAAAAGATAATACACAAGAAACAGTAGAAAACAATAAAAATTATTTAGGAATTATTATTATTACAAGTATTATATTAATAACTCTAATATTTATAAAGAAAATATTTTAAAAAACTAACCTTAGGTTAGTTTTTATAGTTTAAAATCATTTACAATGTTGTCAGTCATATCTTTTCCATCAAAGTATGGCTTGTTTTTATAATGACATATTTTAGAGACAATCATATTTGGAAATACCTTTACACTCTTATTGTATTCGGTAATAATATCATTATAATATTTTCTTAAAGCAGTTATTTCTATTTCTGATTCGTTTATTCCTAAATCTATTTTCATAAAACTTTCGTTATTTTTTAGTTCAGGTATGGTATCCTTATATAAATGAAATTCATTTATAGACTCATATAATAATCTATCTAACTCAAAATTACTTAACTTTTTAGAACGCAATTCATTTATTTCTTTTAAAACATCTTTATCATTTAATTCCTCATTAGATGATTTAATAATACCAATTGATTTATTTAATAAGTCAAATCTTTTTCTTAAAATAGTATCAATATTACTTTCAACTTCATTTATTCTAATTATATATTCTTGAAACTTGTTATAAACATTTACATACCAAATTAAAATAATACAGATAACTATTAAAATCATTAACCCATACATTACCATATCTAGCATACTATCACCTTAAAACAATTATATCAAATTCTCAAAAAAATACAATTAATTTGGCAAAAATTCTTTACTATAATTTATTTTTTCGTCAAATTTTATGTAATCAACATAAATCATTAATAGTAAATACCACTTACCAGTAGTAGGGTCACTTAATATTATGTGGTCTCTACCAGCTTGTTCTATAATACCAACAAATATTTTATCTTTATCACTTGCATCAGGAAAAGTCATGTATATTTCCACTCTTTTACCCTTATTAATTCTGAGTATATTTTCAATATAAGATTGTTCACTAGGTAAATCATCACTTAAATACTGTTGATTAGGAATAGTAGTACCTCCTTGATATATAGGCGTTCCAGGAAACGTTTTTTTATAGTATCCTTCATTCATAAAATCATCCTTTCTATAAAAATATATTATATAAATTAAAATTTATTCCAATTTGCATTTTTATAAGTTTTAATATATAATAAGGCACTAAAAGAAGGGGTAATATGGAGCATAGAATAACAAGTAAAGAATTTTATTCTTTAGAATTTATTGGTAAAGGAACAGAAGGAATAATAAAAAGAAAACAAAATTTAGCCTTAAAACGTTTTTATCAAGATAGCTTTAAATCAAGAGTAGAGGTTCAGTTTAATATAAAAAATGATAATATTATATTTCCAATTGAAAAACTATATATTGATGACGAATATTTAGGCTATGTAAGCAATTTTATAGAGGGAACAAATGATGTATCAAAATTAAAACATCTAAATAATTTAATACCTAAAATCATTAAATTAGAAAACAGTGTTAAAGAACTATCAGAATATAAAATATTAATAAGTGATTTATTAGTTAAAAATAGTCTATTTTCAAATGATGGTATCTACTTAATTGATACATCCAAATATTATTATTTGCCTAATAACACTAAAAAAGAAATAGAATATAAAAATATAAAAGAATTAAATTCATTTTTGACACTATTACTTTTTTATTCACATGAAAATATAAAAGGAATAAACTTAAAAAGCATAATGTCACTAGTTGGTTTAAAAGATTTATATGATGGCTTGAATAATCAAAGTTATAGTTTTTCATTGCTTTTAACTGAATTATTTAAAACATTAAATACTAGTTCATTGGAACAAGCACATAACAAAATAAAAATACTTAGGAGGTAAGTATGAATATTACAAAACAAGATTTTGATAAGCTACCTTATATTGGCGAAGGAACAGAGGGTATTGTAAGAAAATTTAACGAAAATTTAGTCTTAAAAGAAATGTATCAAGAATCATTTACAGTAGAAAAACAAAAATCAATTAATGTGCAATGTGGAATAGACAGTATGCCATCTTATATATTTCCCTATGATGTACTTCTTATAGATGGAAAGTATAGAGGATATGCTCAAGAAATACTAAAAGGAGTAGAACCAACAAAACAAGATTTAAATGATTTAAAAAAAGATATATTAATGATTAAAAATCTAGAAAATGAATTTTATTATTTAACATTTTATAGACTATTAATAAATGATTTATGGCCTAAAAATAGTATATTTTATAATGACAAAATTTACGTAATTGATACTTCTAGATATTCACTAGAAGAAGACAGCAAATATCTTTTGATTGAAAGAGAAAATCAAAGACGCCTTAATTTATTTTTTCTAGAAAGCTTTATTTTAAATTTTTTAGATAATTTAACAATCTATGACTTAAATAGAATAATGAAAAAATTAAGCCCAAAAGTATCAGAATTATATGGAAATGTTTATACCGATATTAATTGCTATTTCGATAAACCAGCTGACTTTTCTTTATTCTTACATAATTTGATGCAAGAATTAAAATGTGAAGAATTAATAGATTTACATCAAAAAATTTTGAAATTAAAATAAAGAAGTGCTATAATCTTTATCGGAGTGTGATTTTATGAAAATACATGTTGGTATATCAAATAGACATATACATTTAACAAAAGAAAGCGTTGATATTTTATTTGGTAAAGATTATGAATTAACTAAGAGAAATAACCTAACACAAGATGATCAATTTGCTTGTAATGAAACAGTAACAATTAAGACAAATAAAAGTTTTATAGCTAATGTCCGTATTTTAGGACCAGTTAGAAGTTATAATCAAGTAGAAATATCTAGGACAGATTCATTTAAATTAGGAATTAATCCACCAGTTAGAAATTCGGGCGATTTAGTTGGTAGTGAAGCAATAACAATTATTGGTCCTAAAGGAGAAATTACAATAAATGCATGTATTATTGCCAATAGACATATACATATAAGCCCAGAAAAAGCTAGAGAATTAAACTTTTTAAACGATGATATCGTTAAAATAAAAATAAATGGTGCTAAGGGTGGAATATTAGATGATGTTCACATTAAAATAATGAAAGATGCTTATCTAGAATTACATTTAGATACTGATGATGGCAATGCATTTTTACTTAATCAACAAGACGAAGTAGAATTATTAATAGATTAAAAAACTACCATTAAAGGTAGAATTCATCTATTTCAGTTTTAAAATAATCGTCATTTTTATTGATTTTATATATTTCTTTGCATGCATCAATTACATTTTTTTGATTTAACAAATCAGATATAGAAACAATACCTACAACCTTTTCAGAATCAGTAATAATGATTCTTTTTATTTTACTTTTTTTCATAATATCAAGTAATGTATCTATATCACTATTAATATCACAACTAATTATATTAGGCGATATATAACTTTCTATTAAATCACTACTTTGAGCATTACTAGTTATTATTCTAGTAACAATATCCCTATCAGTAATAACACCAATTATTTTATTATTTTTACTAATAGGAATAAAACCAATATCAAATTTTTTCATTAATTCACTTATTTCTTTAATAGTGGCTGTATTTTTACCAACTATTAGTTTTTTAGACATAACATCTTCTATTTTCATAACTATCACCATTTATATTATTTCCTAAAAACATTATTTCATGCATAAAATTAACTGGTGAATACTATGAGAATTCATTTAAGAAAAAAGCATATAATTTCTAAAAAAAATATTTTTATTTTTACTTTAATTCTTATATTTATAAGTTTAGTTTTTATAATAAATTTTATAGGTAATAAAATCACACCTGGCGTTGTTAGTTATGCCGAAACAGAACTAGAGAAATTTACAACAAGAATTATAAATAGTGTTATTAGTACAGAAATAAAAGATATTTCTTTAGAAGAACTTTTCATTATAACTAAAGACAATAATGATTACATAAAAACAATAGATTATAATCCAATCGTAGTAAATGGTGTTTTGTCTAATATCACAACTAAAGTTGATAGATTATTAAGAAATGTTGAAAATGGAGAAAATTTATTTGAACTATCTAATGATGTATTAGAAAATTATGACATAGAAAAATTAAAAAAAGGAATTATTTTTGAAATGGCTATTACAACAATTTTTGATAATCCACTACTTAGTAATCTAGGACCTAGAATACCAGTTAGAATATTTATGCTAGGAAGTACTAGCAGTAATATAAATACCAAAATAACTAATTATGGAATCAATAATGCTTTAATTGAAACCAGTATTGTAATTGATTTAAAATTACAAATTGTTCTTCCTTACAAAACAGAAAAAGTTAGTTTTCAAAACAGTATTCCTATTTCTTTAAAATTAATACAAGGAATTGTTCCTAATTATTATTTTAATGGTATTGATAAAAATTCTTCTAGTTTTATTGTTCCTAAATAATATACTTGAAAAATTTATTATTATTTTATATAATATTGAGTATAGAATAAGATGTGTATTTAATGAAGAAATATAAGGGATTTACATTAATAGAACTTTTAGGAACGATAGTAATATTAAGCGTAATAGCTTTAATAGGTACACCAATAATATCGGGAATAATTGAAAATGTAAAAATAGAAGCATTTAAAAGAAGTTGTGAAGGCGCCCTTAAAGCTTATGAGTATCTAAGAGCAACCGAAACAGTTAGTATGGTTGAAGTAACTGATGAGAGACTTCATTTAATGCACAATACATTTAAATCAGGCACAATTATGACAGTAAATGATAGTGAAATACAAGGAAGTTATTTATATGATGGTACATACTGTGGCTCAGGTAAAATAGGTAATATTACCGTAACAAAAGGAGAGTGTAATTGAAGTGCTCTAGGAGACTATGTACTTGGAACTTATTCTATTACGATAGATCCTAATGGTGGAGCTTTAAAAGGCTTAACAACTATTCAACAAATGAATGTTATAATAGACGAGGAATTGAGTTTGGATGCTCCAATTAAGCAAGGTTATACATTTATTAAATGGAAATCAGTAACAACTGCTAGAGATGAAGATGGGAAAGCATCAATAAATACAAAATTTACGGCAGATTGGGAAGCTAATCAGTATAAACTTACAATAGATCCAGATGGTGGATTATATAATAATAGTACAGAATTAGTAGTTGAAAACTTATATGTAGGAGATAAATACACATTAAGTATCCCTACAAAACAAAATTATAAATTTGCAGGATGGATATTAGTAGCGGGAACTGGTTCAGAAACTCAAATTAGTGAATATAACGAAAATGAACAAGAATTAATAATGGGCGTAGAAAATACAACTATAAAAGCTACCTATGTGTTAGATTCATTTAACCTAGTTATAAACCCTAATGGTGGATTGTACGAAGGAAAAACAGGCAATACAATTTATGAAATAGCTTATAAGGAAACAAAGGAAATAAGTACACCAACTAGAGCAGGCTACGATTTTGCAGGTTGGGAAGTATCCGGTGAAGAAAGTAAAATAGAAAATAATATATTTACAATGGGTAAAGGTGGAGCAAGTTTAAAAGCAACTTGGTCGGCAAAATCATACACAATAACATATAATTGTAATGGTGGAAGTGGTTCTACATCAAGTAGTTCTCATACATATGGAGTAGCTAAAAATCTATCAAGCAATGGCTGCTATAAGATAACAGAAGGAACAAGTGGTATGTTATATTCATTTGCGGGATGGAGTACAAATAGTAGTGCATCAACAGCTACATATGCTGATGGACAAAGTGTATCTGGTGTAGGAAGTGGTGCTAATGTAACACTATATGCAATATGGAAGAATTACTTTAGTTATACAGGAAGTTATAATGTAATAAGTGATGGAAGTGGAAATTGGCGAATCAAATTACTTTCAAGTGGAACATTAAATATAAATTATGCTACAACTATTGACTTATTCTTAGTTGGTGGTGGCGGCGGCGGTAGCGAACGTTTAGCTGGTGCCGGAGGCGGTTACACACGAACGATTAAAAGTATTTTAACAGAAGCTAATTCAAGTAAAGAAATAGTAGTTGGTAAAGGTGGATCATACCAAAGTGCTGGAAGCGAATCTTCTGCTTGGGGTTATAAAGCCGCAGGAGGCGGAGGTGGCGGTGGAACTGGAAATGGTGCTAATGGTGGTTCTGGTGGCGGAGCTAGAGGTCCAGATAATGATTACGGTCCAGACGGTGGAAGCGGTGGAACCAATGGAGCAAATGGTACATCAGCCGAGGATGGTTCATATAGCGGTGGTTGTGGACAAATAAAGTGTGCTGGACCAAACGGCGAAACAGGAATAACTCGTGAGTTTGGAGAGACTACTGGTGATTTATATGCTGCCGGAGGTGGCGGTGGAGCTGCTAAAAATAACCGTTGGGGTAAAAATGGAACAGTAACGACCCAAGCTAATAGTGGTGCAGCAGGAAGAGGATATGATTCTGGACAAGATGGCATTGTCATAATTCGTAACCATAGATAATAAAAAATCATATTGATTTGTTTACTCAAATGAGGACATTTCATTTATGATTTTTTTTATAAATATAAAATGGATTTGAACATTTAACATAAAAATATAGAATTAATTAATTATATATGTTATACTTATAACATAGGTGATGATTGTGAAAAAAAGAAAAATAAGTTACAAAAAAATATTTATATTCATTTTGATTCTAGATGTATTAGTATTTGGAACAGTAAAAACAGCAAGTTTTGTTAAAGAAAAGTTTAGTAATCATAGAGTAGAAAAATATTTAGCGTCTAGTGAAACAAGTATTAAATTATATTCATTAGATTTTACTGAAAGTATAGATATAGTTCGTGGTACTAAAGTAGAAGAATATGAGAAAAAAGTAACCAATAAAGATACAAATGAAGTATACACAAAAATAAAATATAATGATAAAGATTATTTATTAAAAGAAGATGTTGTTACCAAAGATGATGTTAAAGATGTTGTTTTAGAAACAAAAAAATATGTAAGAACTAATGTAACTGTCTATAAAGATAATAACAATATTGACATTTTATCATATTTTCCTAAAGGAAAAGAATTAGAAATAGTTGGTTATGATAAACTTAATAGTGACGGAACAGTCAGTATGTATAAAGTAACAGCTGATGATACTACTGGTTATGTTTATAGTAAATATTTAGTTGATACTGTAGAATTAGCTGAAAAGAATTATGACGAAGAAGGAAATTATGTAATCCACTCAACTAAATTAGCTGATCCATATAGAGTAGGAATGGCTGGCAATTTGGATTTTTACCCAAATGAAAAACCAAAATTTGAAGACAATGTTATGCCTGAAACAGTAAAATCATTATATTTAAATGTTGCTGCTATAAAAGATCCAGATAGTTATATAAAAGTAGCAAACGATATTGGTGCTAATGCATTTGTTGTTGATATCAAAGATGGTGGACTAGCTTATGAATCTGAAACAGCTAAAGAATATGCACCAACTGCTTATAAATACGCTAACGATACAAAAGAAAATTTTAAAAATAATGTAAAAAAATTAAAAGATGCTGGTTTTTATTTAATTGCGCGTATTGTTGTTTTTAATGATACTCATTATGCTCAAGATCATAAAGAAGATGTAATTGTTTATAAAGCAAATGGAGCTTTATTTGGAGGACAATACTGGCTTAGTCCATATTGTAGAAGTGTTTGGGAATATAACGTTAAATTAGCACTAGAATCTATTGAAATGGGCTTTAATGAAGTACAATTTGATTATGTTCGTTTTCCAGATAGGACTACTTCTGTGAATAATCAATTAGATTTTAGAGATAAATATGGAGAATCTAAAGCACAAGCTGTACAGAATTTCTTAATGTATGCTGCTGATGAAATCCATAAAAAAAATGTTTATTTAAGTGCAGATGTTTTTGGTGAATCTGCAGGAAATTATGTTACAGGCTATGGACAATATTGGCCAGCTATATCCAATGTAGTTGATGTTATTAGTGGTATGCCTTATCCAGATCATTTTAATGCTCATGCTTATGGTATAAAAGAAATCGTTTGGACTGTTCCTGAAAAATTAATGACTTCTTGGGGTAAAGATGTAGCTGAAAGACAAAAGACTATTGAAACACCAGCAATTGTAAGAACTTGGATTCAAGCATATAATGCTATTCATTCACCTAATATAACTTATGGTGATGAACAAATTAAAGCTCAAATAAAAGGACTTTACAATAATGGTTTGACTGGTGGATGGATGACTTGGAATTCAGGTTCTAATATTAGTAAATATGCTTCATTTACAACGGCATTTAAGGTGAACTATGAATAAAAAATTAAAAATAGAAAATATAACTTATGAAGTTATGGAAGATTATAAAGATGGATTTAATAAAGACGATTTATTAAAGAGATACACTGATTATTTTGAACCGTATGATTATGTTCTAGGAGACTATTCTTATGGCTCATTAAGATTAAAAGGTTTTTGTGATAAAAAAAATAGTATATATAAACCTTATAATGATATAAGAAAATATAAAGACTATTTAAAAAAAGAATGTTCTTATGATTGCAAGTATTTTATAATAAAAAA
>JALELF010000056.1 GCA_022771715.1 Bacillota bacterium | reverse complement strand
TTTTTTATTCTTCAGTACAACTATAGGTTTCTCCTTCAGCATAATCTTTTTTAATACTTTCTTTAGTAATTGTTTCGAAAGCATCTTTATTGTATTCTGCTTTAGGATCTGATTCCTTACTTATAGTGATTACATTGTCTTTAACTGATATTTTACAATTAGTATATCCATACTCTTCAACGCCATCACATTTTTTATTATAGTATTCTTTTTCTTTCTTAATATCAACATCTACAATATATGTATATGTTTCAACTTCATAATAACCTATTAATTTGGTACCTTCTTTATTAAAATCATAGGTCTTTGTCATTTTTCTTTCAATTGCTGTTGTACTATTGTTTCTAGCATTTAATTCTTCTTCAAGACTTTCATATAGGGCACCATTTCTCTTGTCTAGTGTGTATTTAGAAATGTTTTCCACCATAGAACATTCAAACTTGTTTGTATATTCTTTTTTAGTATTTCCATCTATATTACCGCTTGTACCACTTTCTTCACTAGAACATCCAGTTAGTAATAAAAAGATACTTAAAAATAATAAACTTTTTTTCATTAAAACTCTCCTATCTATGTTTATCAAGTTAATTATAACATTCTGTAATCTTTATTTCAATAAATGTGAAAAAATACTTGAAAATTATTTGTATTCAGTGTAATATATATGTATACAAGTGATGACTGGGTTGGAAACCACGAGCTATATAAATTAAAGTTGATTCTAAAGAATAAGTAAGGTGGAACCGCGGGTATACTCGTCCTTATATTGTCTTTAGAATTTTTATTTAGAAAGGAAGATTTTTATGGAAAATATGGAAAAAATGGTTAATTTTTGTAAAACTTATGGCTTTATATTTCAAGGAAGTGAAATATATGGCGGTCTTGCCAATACATGGGATTATGGACCACTTGGTAGTAGATTAAAAAATAATGTAAAAGATGCTTGGAGAAAAAGATTTATTCAGGAAAGAAATAATAGCTATGAATTAGATGCTGATATATTAATGCATCCTAGGGTATGGGAAGCATCTGGTCATGTAGATTCATTTGCTGATCCACTAATAGATTGTAAAGAGTGTAAAACTAGACATAGAGCTGACAATTTAATTAATGATTATACAAATTCTTCAATTGGTGATGCTATGAGTAATGAAGAAATGGTCAATTATATTAAAGAAAATAGAGTACCTTGTCCTAAATGTGGTAAGTCTAATTTTACTGATATTAGACAATTTAAACTAATGTTTGAAACTTATAGAGGTGTTATCCAGGATGCTAAGAGTATTGTTTATTTAAGACCTGAAAATGCACAAGGAGAGTATGTTAATTTTTTAAATGTTCAAAGAAGTATGAGAGCTAAGCTACCATTTAGTATTGGACAAATAGGTAAAGCGTTTAGAAATGAAATCACTCCTGGTAATTTTACATTTAGAACAATAGAATTTGAACAAATGGAATTTCAAACATTCTGTAAAGAAGGTAACGATACAGAACTTTATGAATATTTTAAGGAATATGGTAAAAAATTCTATATGGATTTAGGGATACCAAGTGAAGATTTACGTTTTCATGATCATGAAAAGTTAGCTCATTATGCTAAAGCAGCATGTGATATTGAATACAAATTTCCTTTTGGTTGGGGCGAAATAAATGGTACACATAATAGAACAAACTTTGATTTGACACGTCATCAACAATATAGTGGAAAAAGTATGGAATATCTAGATCCAGAAACGAATGAAAAATTTATACCTTTCATTATTGAATCTACTTATGGACTTGATAGAACTGTATTAGCTTTACTTTTCAATGCTTATCATATTGATACATTAGAAGATGGCACAACTAGAGAAGTATTAAGCATACATCCATTCCTAGCACCTTATAAAGTTGCAGTATTTCCTTTAGTTAAAAAGTTCCATAGTGAAAAAGCTAATGAAATATATAATAAATTAAGTAAAACTTTTATGACTACTTATGATGAAGCAGGAAATATTGGTAAACGATATCGTAGACAAGATGTAATAGGTACACCATTTTGTATAACAGTTGATGATGAAACTATTAACAATAATACAGTTACTATTAGAGATAGAGATACAATGGAACAAATTACTTTGAGTGTAGATGAAGTAGAAGATTATATTGCTAAAAGGATTAAATTTTAATGATTAGAATTAATAATAATAGTGATACTTTGATAATATCACATGTATCAGATATAGATGGTATGGGAAGTGTTATATTATCTAAATTGTTGGGAAATTACGATGTAATGTTACTTATGGTAGAGGAAGTTAAAGATTGTTTAAAAAGCTTGTTTAATAATAGTTATAAACAGATTTATATGTGTGATTTATCCATACCTGATGATATGGCCGACATAGTTGATGAAAATATTAAAAATATAAAACATTTTGATCATCATCCATCTAATACATATGTAAATAAATATGAGTGGTCTACAGTAATACCACAGATAAATGATTTTAAGCCATCAGGAACTAGTTTATTTTATGATTATTTAACTAATAATAAGATTTTACAAAAAAGTGTAAAGTTAGATGAATTTGTAGAAGCAATTAGAAGCTATGATACTTGGGACTTTGTAAATACAAATAATCTATTAGGTAAGCATTTAACTATGATTTTTAGTATGTATGGTCCATTAAAATTTATCAATACATTTTACAAAAGACTTACAGATGAAAGTGTAAACTTCGAATTAAATGATTTAGAAAAAAATTTGATAGAAATAAAAACTGATGAAATGAATAATTATATAATGGAATGTGATAAAAATTTAATCAAGACAAAATTTTTAAATTATAATGTCGGAATTTCTATTTCAGAATCATTTAGAAGTGAATTAGGTAATAGGCTAAGTAATAAATATAAAAATGAATTAGATTTTATATTAATTGTAGATTTTCATAGAATGAGTTATTCTATGCGAACAGTAAATGATATTGATTTAGGGAAAATTGCTAAAACTTTAGGTGGAGGCGGTCATGAAAAAGCTGCCGGATTTCCAATGAATAACGAAAATAATGAATTGATATTTAATATTATAAGGAACAACATTTAGTTGCTCTTTTAATAATATTTTATAAATATGCATTTTTTTACAGTTTTTATATACAAAAATAAAAAAATAGTTTATTTTTTCTTTTTTATGTGTTAAAATTGATTATAGTAATAGATTGTATTGGAGGATAAAAATGGGATTAAATATAAAGAAAATATTTTCAACAGAGCCAGAAAATGATGTATTTAGTAATAGTGGCGATGAGTTTTATGAAATAAAAACAGATGAATTATTATCAGATGGTGGTAGTAAAATGATTCTTATGGAACCAAGAGCATATTCAGAAAGCCAACAAATAGCTGATCATTTAAAAAGAAGAAATACAGTTGTTGTAAACTTAAAAAGAGTAACTTCAGATCAAGCTAAAAGAATAGTAGACTTTTTAAGTGGAACTATATATGCAATAGGTGGAGACTTACAAAAAATAGGTGGAGGCATATTTTTATGTACACCTAACAATGTAAATGTTCAAGGTAAAATAACAGATGATAAAGAAGGAAAAGACATTCACGATAATAACGATATAAATATTGAGTGGTAAAATCAATAAGTCGAGGTGCGATATGGAAAAATTTAATATAACTGAAAGAGGGTATAATCCAGAAGAGGTCAATGCTTTCTTAGATCAATTAATTGGAAAGTTTGAATCTATGGTAAAAGAAATAGCAGAAAAAAATGAAATAATTTCTGTTTTAAAAAAAGAAAGAATTGAACTAATTAAAAATCAAAATAATAGTTCATTAGAGCAAGAAAATAAAAAATTAAAAGAAAAATTAGATAGTTATATTAAATTAGAAGATACCCTAAATCGAGCAATATTGATGGCTCAAAAAACTGCTGATCAAATGCGATTAAGCGCAAATGAACAAGCAGAAGCGATAATTAATGAATCAAAAAATAACGCCAATAGAATTATAAATGAAGCCTTATTAAAAGCGGAAAAAACAAGATATGAAGCAGACATGCTTAGAAGAAATCTTGTAGTTTATAAAAAAAGATTAAAAGGTGTTTTAGAAACACAGATGGATTTAATAGATGATATTGAAAAAATAGAAATAGATTTTTAAAACAATAGATGGAAACGATATATTATTGATTTATAAAGAGAGTTAGTGGTTGGTGTAAACTAATTAATAAATAATATATAAATCATTCCTGATGTTTTTTATCAAAAATAAAAACGGTAACGCGTTATAGTATTAGAGATTTATATAAAGTAAGGTGGTACCGCGACAAATTTGCCCTTATGATATATAAATTTTTTTGTTAGGAGGATTTTATGTTTTTAACAATTACAATTATACTGTTAATATTAGGATTGATACTTATTGTAAAAGGAGCAGATATATTTGTAGATGGAATATCTTCGTTAGCACGACATTTAAAAGTTTCGACTTTCGTTATTGCTTTAACTGTAGTAGCGTTTGGAACAAGTGCACCAGAGCTTGCAATTTCATTCACTGGAATACTAAATGGTAATGATGATCTAGTGTTTGCGAACGTAGTTGGTAGTAGTATTGTCAATATTTTATTAATTTTAGGTCTTGCGGCAGTAATACACCCTATTAAAGTAAAAAGTAGTACAGTAAAAAAAGAAATACCAATGGTTCTTTTAATGTATACAACTTTAGTAATTTTATATATGGATAATTTGTTTGATTATCATATTACTAATCAACTCACTAGAACAGATGGTATGATATTAATATTGTTTTTTACTGTGTTTATATATTACTTATTTTCAGTAATGAGAAACATTAAAATGGGTGAAAACGTACCAATTGATGAGAAGCCAAAATTAGATAAAAAATGGTCAGTTATTTGCAGTATTGTCGGTTTAGCTATGATTATATTAGGGAGTAATTTAACAGTTGATAATGCGACACTGCTTGCTACACGTCTAAATGTAGGTGAAAAAGTAATATCAATGACAATTATAACAATAGGTACATCACTTCCGGAAATAGTTATGAGTGTAATAGCTGTTAAAAAGAATGAATTTGATTTTACATTAGGTAATATAATAGGAACAAATATTTTTAATATAGGAATAGTTCTTGGACTTCCATTAATGCTTTGTGGTGGAATAACACCTATATCTTTTGCTGGCCCAGATATGATAATGCTTTTAATTTCAGCCTTACTATTGTTTTTATTCGCTGGAAGTGATAAAATAATTAGCAAAAAAGAAGGAATAATGTTATTAATAATCTTTGTGATTTATTATGTTTACTTATTTTTAGAATAGGAGCTTGTATATGAAAGATTTTAAAGAATTAGATAAAAGAAATATAAATGAAGTAGAAAATGATATCTTAAATAAGTGGAAAAAAGAAGACATACTAACTAAAACAATAGAAAATAGAAAAGGTGCTAAAGATTGGGTTTTTTATGATGGACCTGCAACAGCTAATGGTATGCCTGGCTTACACCATATGGTTGCCAAATTTATTAAAGATACTTTTTGCAAATATCATACAATGAAAGGTGAAAGAGTACTTAGAAAAATAGGCTGGGATACACATGGACTTCCAGTTGAAGTTAATGTCGAAAAGAAACTTGGTTTTAGTGGAAAAAATGATATTGAAAAATATGGTATTAAAGAGTTTAACGAATTATGCAAAGAAACTGTATGGGATAATGAAAATGCTTTTAGAAAATTGACAGAAGAAATGGGACAATTCATTGACTAAGATAATAGATACATTACATATAATAATGATTATATTGAAACAGAATGGTGGATATTAAAAAAAATCTTTGATGAAGGCTTGTTTTACGAAGGTGTTAAAATCATGCCTTGGTGTCCTAGATGTGGAACAGGTCTAGCTAGTCACGAAGTAGCACAAGGTTACAAAGAAGTAGACGCTAATACAGTAATAGTTCCTTTTAAGAAAAAAGGTGAAGACGCTTATTTCTTAGTTTGGACAACAACACCATGGACCTTGATTTCAAATGTAGCACTTTGCGTTAATCCAGATGAAGATTATGTAAAAGTAAGTTCATTAGGGTATAAATTTATTTTAGCTAAATCATTAGCGCCAACTGTTTTAGGAGAAGACTATGAAGTATTAGAAACATTTAAGGGAAAAGAATTAGAATACACTGAGTATGAACAATTAATACCATCCTTATCAGTTAACAGCAAAGCATTCTTTGTTACATGTGATAATTATGTTACTATGACAGATGGAACAGGTATAGTCCACATAGCACCAGCTTTTGGTGAAGATGATGCTAAAGTTGGTAAAAAATATAAATTACCTTATTTAAATCCAGTTGGAGAAGATGCTATATATACTGAAGGATTATGGAAAGGTATGAATATATTTGATGCTGATTTAGAAGTAATTAAATGGTTAAAAGAAAATGATAAATTATTTAAAAAGCAAAAAATGAAACACGATTATCCACACTGCTGGAGATGTGATTCACCACTTGTATATTACTCTAGACCTTCATATTATTTAGAAGTTACAAAATTAAAAGATAAAATAATAGAAGAAAATAAAAAAGTAAATTGGGTTCCTTCTTTTGTTGGAGAAAAACGTTTTGGTAATTGGCTACAAAATATGAATGATTGGGCTATTTCAAGAAATAGATATTGGGGAACACCGCTTCCTTTATGGAAATGTGAATGTGGACATATGGAAATGATAGGTTCACGTAAAGAATTAAAAGAAAAAGCTACAACAGAAATAGATGAAAAAACTATAGATTTACATAGACCTTATGTAGATGATATTCATATTAAATGTCCAAAATGTGGTAAATTAATGAATAGAGCAAGTGAAGTAATTGATTGTTGGTTTGATTCAGGTTCTATGCCATTCAGTCAATATCATTATCCTTTCGAAAATAAAGAGTTATGGAGTAGTCAATATCCTGCTGATTTTATAGCAGAAGGTATTGATCAAACTAGAGGCTGGTTTTATTCACTTCTTGTTATTGGCGTATTCGTAACAGGAAAATCACCTTATAAAAATGTATTAGTTAATGAATTATTATTAGATAAGTACGGACAAAAGATGCATAAATCAAAAGGTAATGCGATTGAACCATTTACATTTATGAAGAAATATGGTGCTGATCCTATTAGATGGTATCTTGCATATGTTTCTCCAACATGGACACCTTTGAAATTTGATGAAGAAGGTTTAAAAGAAGTTCATTCTAAATTCTTTAATCCATTCAGAAATACTTATTCATTCTTTCAAATGTATGCGAACGCTGATAAAATCGATATAAATGATTGTAATATTAGTTATGAAAACAGAGAAGAAATAGATAAGTGGTTATTAAGTAAGTATAATAAGTTATTAAAAAAATGTATGGTAGCGTATGATTCTTATGATTTAAATGAAGTTGTAAAATTAATAACAAACTTTGTTTCAGATGATTTATCTAATTGGTACATTAGACGTAATAGAAATAGATTTTGGTCATCTACTTTAGATGATTCTAAAAAGGCAGTTTATATAACTACATATGAAGTATTAGTAGGGTTATGTAAATTATGTGCTCCTATTATTCCATTTATTACAGAAGAAATGTATACTAAATTAACAGGTGAAGATAGTGTTCATTTGGCTGATTATCCATTATGTAATGAAGCACTAATAAATGAACAAATAGAAAATAAAATGGACTTAGTAAGAAGCTTAATTAGTATTGGTCGTTTTGTAAGAGAAGAAGCTAAAGTAAAAGTTAGACAACCAATTAGTGAAGTTTTATTAGATGGTAAGAATGAATCATTAATTAAAGATTTAGTTTCTTTAATTAATGAAGAATTGAATGTAAAAAATGTTATATTTGTTTCAGACTTAAATGAATATATGAATTTTACAGTAAAACCTAATTTTAAAGTATGTGGACCTATTTTTGGGCCAAAAATAAAAGATTTTTCTAATAAACTATTATCCCTTACAAATGAAGAAATAAAAAAATTAGAGAATAATGAAGAAATTGTTATAGAAATAGATAATACTAATTATACTATTAACAAAGAAATGGTAGATATAAGAATATCTTCTAAAGAAGGTTTTAATGTAGGAATGGAGAATAATAATTTTATTATTTTAAATACGACTTTAACTGAAGATTTAATTTTAGAAGGTATAGCACGTGAGTTAGTTTCAAAAGTTCAAAACTTAAGAAAAAATAAAGATTTTGAAATAACTGATAGAATTAATATTTACTATAAAGGCGATGATAAATTTAATGAATGTCTTTCTAATTATTTAGATTATATTAAAAGTGAAACACTTGCGATTGATGTAATTGAAAAAGATGACTTAAATGAAAAATATGATTTAAATGGCCATGAAGTTTATTTAGATGTAGAAAGAGTAAGTTTAACAAAATAATTATTGATTTAATACTTAATAAGTGTTATATTATTTAGTAGAAAACGTTGATGGAAAATAGTAATAATATCCCTTATTTATAGAAAGCTTATGGTTGATGGAAATAAGCATTAATATATTATGAATCTACTCCAGAGTGGTTTATCCCGGTAATACCGTTATTAAAATTAAGACTATTGTAGGATGGCACCGTATTTATTACTCCTATTAATAGTCTTTTATTTGTTTAGAAAGGATATATTTATGATAAAAGATTATTTTGATTTAGAAAAATATGAAGAACTTAAAAGCAGCAGTGATTTAATTTACAAAGCATTAGAACTTACGACAACTTTATTTGAAAAAGATACTGATAAAGGTGGATTCCCTTATATGTTACATTTACTTTATGTATATAGACATGTAGATAGTAAAGATGAAAAAATCATAGCTTTACTTCATGATATAATAGAGGATAAAAAAATAACTAAAGATGATTTACTTGACTTTGGTTTTCCTAGTAAAATAGTAGAGGATGTAAGTATTTTAAGCAGAAAAAAGCATAGTGATTATTCTTTATATATAGATAATTTAGTTAAAAGTGCTAGTAGAGAAGCATTACATGTTAAATTAGCTGATTTAAGAAATAACATGGATATGACTAGAATTAAAAATCCATCGGTTAAAGATTATGAAAGGGTAAAAAATAGATATACACCATCCTATGAGAAAATATTAAACAGATTAAAAGAAATGGAGAAATAATATGATAGATATTAATTTAATAAGAGAAAATAGAGAATTAGTAAAAGAAAATATAAAAAAGAAATTTCAAGATAAAAAACTACCTATTGTAGATGAAGTTTATGAATTAGATAAAAAATATCGTGAAATAAAAAAAGAAGCTGATGATTTAAGAGGATTAAAAAACAAAGTTAGTGAACAAATTGGTTTATTAATGCGTGATGGTAAAAAAGATGAAGCGCTTAATTTAAAAGAAGAAGTAAAAGCAAAATCAGAAAGAATTGCTTATTTAGAACAGGAAGAAGTTTCTTTAAGTGATGAAATAAAAAATAAAATGATGATGATTCCTAATATAATTGCAGAAGATGTTCCAATAGGTGAAGATGATACTAAAAACGTAGAAGAAGCAAGATTTGGAGAAGCAATTGTGCCTGATTATGAAATACCATATCATTCAGATATAATGGCAAGATTTAATGGATTAGATAAAGAATCAGCTGCAAAAGTAAGTGGTAATGGATTTTATTATCTAATGGGTGATATTGCAAGATTACATTCTGCTGTGCTTGCTTATGCTAGAGATTTTATGATTGACAAAGGCTTTACTTATTGCATTCCCCCTTATATGATACATTCAGATGCAGTAGATGGTGTAATGTCTTTTGAAGAAAAAAACAATATGATGTATAAAATAGAGGGTGAAGATTTATATTTAATTGGTACAAGTGAACATTCAATGATAGCTAAATTTAAAGATCA
>JALELF010000054.1 GCA_022771715.1 Bacillota bacterium | reverse complement strand
TAAAAAATAGCTTATTAGAATTAAAACAAATAATTATTAGTAATAATTTAAATATTGACGAAATAGAACAAAACGCTCATAATATATTTTTAGGCTTGCAAGATATTATATTATATAAAGATATACCTGATGATATAAAGTTAACTATAAAAGAAGTATCTAAAATAATTTCTAGAATTAGTATGATAAGAAAAGAAGTTATGGTATCTAAAGTAAGGGATGTTATGGCTTTAGAAAAATATGATATGTTTGAAAAATATCCTGATTATTCATATATGAAAAATGGTAAAAACATGTATGAAGCTTGGGATGATTATATTAATGATACTATTACAGCTACAAAGTATTTCTATTTAGAACCAGAATCTACTACTGTTTATAAGGATTCTTTAATTAAAGATGAAATAGAAGTAATGCCTTGGTTAGAAAATAAGACCTATAAGAAGAAATAGATATTGTTTTCTTCTTTTTTTTATTATATAATTTTTTTAGTATAGGAAGTGTTGTTTATGCCAAATTTGTATATGCCAGTAATTGCGTTAGTATTATCTTTAATAATATTAATTGTATATTTTTCTAAAGAACGTGTTAATTTGTTAGAAAATAAACTATATTCTATTATGCTTATTTCGATATTTTTTGATAGCCTTTTAGTTAGTTCCTTGTTTTTTAATGTCTATACCAATTATAATGAGTTGTTAGTAATCATATTAAATAAACTTGATTATTTATTCTTAATTATTTGGTCTTCTTCTTTATTTTTGTATATATATATTATTACATATGAAAAAAGGAAAAACTTTAATAAAAATTTAAAAATAATGACATGGCTAGTAATAATTATTGATATATTTGTTTATTTAATTGTTTTAAAAGCTGATATTAATATTGTTTTGCTTGATAGTTTAAGACAAACTGCTCAAGGAGACGCAGTTAATATTTCAATTATTGCTTGTGTATCTTATATTATGTTTGCTTTGTTAATAGTCTTAATGAACATAAAAAATATAACTAAAAAACATTTTCCAGTATTTATGATTCTTATAACAGCTATTTCAATCGCACTTCTTTTTTCAAGAAACCCATTTATTATTTGTATTTCAATTGGTTTAACAATTGATAACTTAGTTATGTTTTTTACAATCGAAAATCCAGATATGAAATTAATAAATCAATTAGAGCTTGCTAAGGATCAGGCAGAAAAAGCAAATCATGCTAAGACGGATTTTTTATCAAGCATGTCTCATGAAATAAGAACACCATTAAATGCAATAGTTGGTTTTAGCGAATGTATTAATGATGCTAAATCATTGGAAGAAGCTAAAGAAAACGCTAATAATATTGTTTTGGCTAGTCATACCTTACTTGAAATAGTAAATGGTATATTAGATATTTCTAAAATAGAAGCGAATAAAATGGAAATTGTTAATAGTGAATATCATATTAGTGAAGTATTAGATGTTCTTACTAAATTGGCAAAAGTAAGATTAGGAGAAAAGAATATTGAATTTAAAACACAATTTGCAGTTGATTTACCAGAAACATTATATGGAGATAGTGGTAAATTAAGACAAATAGTAACTAATTTACTTACTAATGCCATAAAATATACAGAGGAAGGTTCAATTGAATTTAGTGTTAATTGTGTTAATAAAGGTGATGATTCTAATTTAATAATATCTGTTAAAGATACGGGAAGAGGAATAAAAAAAGAAAACATCGATAAACTGTTTACAAAATTTCAAAGATTAGATGAGGATAAAAATACTACTTTGGAAGGAACAGGATTAGGACTTGCGATTACTAAAAGATTAGTTGAATTAATGGGTGGAAAAATAACTGTTCAAAGTGAGTATGGCAAAGGTTCTAATTTTACAGTATATTTAAATCAAAAAATAAGAAATAGTGTTTTTGTTAAGGAAGAAAAGAAAGAAGAAGTGACTGATTTTAGTTCATTAAAAGTATTAGTTGTTGATGATAACTTACTTAATATTAAGGTAGCTGATAAAATATTTAAAGCTTATAACATTAATATAGATAGTGTAATGAGTGGGTTCGAATGTTTAGATAAAGTTAAGAATAATAAATACGATGTTATTTTTATGGATATAATGATGCCTAAAATGGGTGGAGTTGAAACTTTGAAAAAGTTAAGAGAAACAGTTACTACACCAGTAGTAGCGCTTACTGCTGATGCGATAGAAGGAAAGTGTGACAGATATTTAGAAGTTGGTTTTAGTGATTATTTAACTAAACCAATTGAACGAGATAAGTTAAAAAGTGTTTTATCTAAATATGTTAGAAAAAATAATGTTTTAAAAGATAATGGTATTAAAGTAGATTTAGAAATGTTTGGTGATATTGCTACTTATAATGCTTCTTTAATTGATTTTAATGATTTATTAGTTAAAGAATTTGATGTTATTAAAAGTAAAGATAATTATTTAAACTCTCTACAAAAAATAAATAGTGATTGTGGATATTTGGGTTTTACTAAGTTACATAAAATAACTAAAGATTTAGTAGATAATTATGATAATAAAGCTTTTGTTAAAAATAATTATAAATATTTAATTGATGAAATAAATAATGTAATTAATATTATAAATTCTTATTTAAATAAGTGTTAAGCAATTGTTAAATTTAAAAATTGATTATTGACAAAATAATATAAATATTTTATGATTGATATGTAAGGTGATTATATGGCACGAAGATATTATTCAAAATATATATTTGAATATTTAAGTTTTTCATTAAACTTAGGTTTTTGTGCCCTTAAATCATAAAACAGTAAAATTTGATAGGTGCTTTGCCGTCTAATTTTGCTGTTTTTTTGTATTAAAGAGAGGGATTTATTATGAAAGACATAAGTATATTAAAAGATAATAATGTTGATTTAGATAAAAGTTTGGAATTGTTTGGTGATATGAAATCATATGAAGAAACTTTGATTGATTTTTTAAATTCTATATCAGAAAAATTAAACGAATTATTAAAAAGTAAGGAAAGTTCTGATATGAATAGTTATGCGGTGTATGCTCATTCTATTAAAAGTGATGCTAGATATTTAGGTTTTACTAGTTTAGTTGATATAGCATATGAGAATGAAATGGCAGGTAAAAACAATGATTTTTCTTTTGTTTTTAGCAATTATGATAAATTAGAAAAAGAAACTAAAAAGTATATTGAAATAGCTAAACAGTATTTAAATAGTTCGTCTGATGATTCTAAAAAAGAAAAAATACTTATTGTTGATGATTCAATGCTTATTAGAAATTTAATAGGTAAAGCAATTAGTAATGAATTTGCTATATTAAATGCTGAAGATGGTAATAAGGCTGTCGAAATAATTAAAAAAAATCCTAATATATATGGAATAATGCTTGATTTATTTATGCCTAATTTTAATGGTTTTGATGTTTTAAATTATTTGAAAGAAAATAATTATAAAATACCAGTTGCGGTTATTACAGGTGATGATACTAAGGAGACAATTGATAAGGCATTTAGATATAATATAGTTGATGTTTTAAATAAACCATTTAATGAAGAAAATATTAAAAAAATACTAGAATCATTTAAAAATTATAATTAATTTGACAAAATAAAAAAATTGTATTATTATAGATGGCAATTTATATGTGAAGGGGATTTTATATGGAAATACTTTGTTTAAAAAATTATCATAGTCTATATAACTATTTAGTGATAAATAGGGTTTTCTATTGTGATGAAAATAAATAAGTTTGCAGTAAAAAATGGTAGCTTTATGCTGTCTAGTTTTTGCTGCTTTTTATTTACATATAAATAAAAGGGAGGATTTATGGAAAAGAAAAAAAATTTAAAAAATAGGGTATTTGCAGGGCTTTTAGCACTTACTCTAGCTGGATGTAAACCAGCACTTGTTAAGGCAGAAAAGAGTGATGTAGAATATGTAACTCCAACTGTTATAGAATATACAGGTCATGAAAATGATTATGAATATTTTGAAGAAGAATTTATGATGTATGGTTGTAAAGAGACAGGATTACATGCTCATGTTTATGAAGATGAAAATGGCAATAAGAAAGTTTTTGCTTCTGAAGCTTCATTTATCGATGACTATGAATGGTCTAATGAAACTGTTCCTGTTAAATACAGTAGTGATGAAGTTTGTGATATAAAAGAAGATCATGCTCATTTATATCTTTCAAAGAAAGGTTCTTTATTAATACCAATTTATTCTGAAGAAAAAACTATTGATGATACATATTATAAAACTCAATTTGTTTGTTTCTTATCTAAAGAAAAATGTGAAGAATTAAAACAATTAGGATTATTTAGAGTTGTTGATAATATTATTCCTTTAGAAAATGCTAATTTTGCTGCTAAAGATAGTTATGTTTCTTTAAGAACAATTGAAGTAGAAAATGGTAGAGGAATTTTCACTTATGAATTTGATGAAGTAGGAGAAAGAATTAACTCATCTCATTATGTTAACTTATTATATCCATATGCTGTAACTGTTACAGAAGAAGAAAAAGCAATTTGTGATAAGGATAATACTGTAGAATTAAAGATGAGTGCTGATTATCAAAAAAAATTAGTAAAACCAACTTTTGTTAGATAAAACTGCAATAAGCGGTTTTTTCTTTACGTAAAATGAACAAAAAGTTTTTAAATTTTATTAAAACTATGCTATACTAATAATGATTATTATTTAAAGATAGGTGATATGATTGAAAAAAAATAAGATGATTATATTTTTTATGTTTCTTTTTTTGTTTAACGCTCGTACTGTTTTAGGTGCTAATGTTACAGAAGAGAAAACTAATGACGCTGATACTAAAGAATCAAAGTGTCCTGTAAAAATTATTGTAAAAGATGATGTATCTTTTGAAATGTATGATAATATTATTACTGAAGATGGTTTTGATTTTTCAAGTGTTGAAGACTATTTTAATAATATATCAGATAGTGATATGAAAGATTATATTAACAGTATTATTAGCAAAATAAAACCAACTTTTGAGAACAATAAGTATTGTCCTGTTTATTGTGTGGAAAAAAATACTTATGAATTTCCTGGATATGCTCCTGTAGCTAATTCTGGAGGAAATTTTACTTGGACTATTGGTAAAAATAATGATAATAATATAATAAATGGATTAACTGTTAAGCTTAGTGGTATTAAATCTTGTACTACTAAGGTTGATTTAGATCAGTGGATTGCTGACTATAAGAAAGCTCTTAAAGATGTAGAAGAAGAAGTAAAAACAATTGTTACATCTGTTATATATAAGGGTGGTATAGGAGCGCAATGTGATGATGAATCAGGACTTAAACTTTCTGATAGAACGCCTAACCCTAAGGTTATTAATATTGGAGCGAGTGATATTAACCGCTTTAAAGAAAAGGGTGTTTCTATTGATGGAAACTTATTATATGATGCTGACACAATAGGGGCAGATTATTCTGCGTTTCAACCTAATCAAAATGATGGAACAGCAATGAATACTAAATATGTTTATTATTTTTCAACCAAACAAAATATAACTGGATCATACGCTAATAAATTTGGAGTAATTACTAGTCAAATGGTTCAAGATTTCTCTGATGATGATATTCCTGGATTTGGCGCAAGTGATGCTTGGAATTTAAATGAGTATTTTGCTACTGATTGGTCGCCTAGAGTTGAAGATGGTGATGAAGTAAGGAAACTATATCAATATGAATATGAGAAGATTTGTTGTCATTGGGAGAAAGATTTTACAACAACAACTAATGATATGAATGAACCAATTAGTCAGAATGATGGTGTAACTGGTAAATATGAAAAAATTAGTTGTTCAACTAAAACTATTAAATCATATAAATGCGAGGCCACTAATAAGACTTATGATAAAATTAATACTTGTAATAGAAACTGTGGCAATACGCCTTGTAAGATTTCTAGTAAAAAAGAAGATAGTGCCCCATGTGAATGGCAACATTATACAAGAAAATGTACAAAAGGTGGCTCAGAATTATCTACTTCTGAAATACCTGAGTATGTAAAGTATCTTGGTAAAACTTCTGTTTCAAGTACAACTTGTCCATCAGGCTATTATATGGCAAATAACAAGTGTTATAAAACAAATACTAAAGAACTTCAAAATAAATTAAATAAATTAATGAATTTACTTGAAACTTTAAAAGGTTGTAAAACTCAAATAGATAAATTTGATTATTATTTAGATTCTGATTTGTCTTTAGAATATAATAGAACTAATGATATTAAATCACCATATAATTATACACAGACACTTAATCGTGTTAATGAACAAAAAGGAAGTAGTAATATTATTCCTAAAAGAGCTAATATTTCTGATTCTATTAATTTAAATTATAGTTTTGGTTCAGGTACTTATAAAATTGGCTATGATGGAATACCTTTATTTGTTTGTCAATTGGGTATTTTAACTCCTGTTTGTGCAGTTAAAAACTTTACAGCTTATAAAGATTATTGGAATTATGCTTATAATAAGGTGTTTGTTGCAACTTATGAGTATGAATTAAATCATAATACATATAGATGGGTAAAACTACCAAGTGGAGAATCAATATCAACCGAGCCAGTAGGTGACTATAAGAAATATAATAGATTTATAGATATTGGACATGCTAATTATCCAGTACACTATAGTACACCAGGTGGAGAGTATGAAGGATTAAATATTAAAATAACAACTATTGGTTATAAAAACTATTTATATAATGCATATCAATCAGCAATTAGAAATTATAATCATTCATTAACTGATAATGATTTGGTAAGTACAGAAGGTCAAAATCAATTATTACATGATTGTTATTATGAAGTAAAAGAAGGTTCTCCTTATTGTCCAAGTAAAGGATGTAAAGAAGATGAGTACGATTTAGGTAGTGTAAGAATAGTATATAGACCTATATCATTAACTAGTCCATTCCCTTCAATAGATGGTAATGGTAGAAATACAGGTTCAAACTGGTGTATAATTAATTCGGATAAAACGACTGATTGTAAAAATACTAATGAAAATGTTCAAAAGTATATATTAAATAATAGAAATACTAGTGGAGATAGTGTATATAAGAAAGATCCAATGTATACAATTACTCTTAATTCCGCTTCAATAAAAGAAATAAGAAAATATAATGCTCAAACAAATTATGATGACTTCTATTTATACTGTAATGGTGAAAAAGGAAAAGAAGGAACTGAATGTAAGAGTAAGTTTTTAAGAGGAGATAGTCTTTCTATTGATAATATGCCAAGTAATTTAGATACTCTTGCCGAAAGAATTAGTAGTGCTATTGTATCTAAAGATGTAAGCGCAAGTTGTGCTATGTCTGATGATTGGAATAATTGTGATAAATTAGATAATTATGAAAGATGAGTAACCTCATCTTTTTCATTTATAATATATGTCAAAAAAAGTAGATTAAATTCTAAATATATGATAAAATATTATGTGAAAGCAAAAGCAGAGAATGGTGATAACATGGGAAGAATAATAGCGTTAGTAAATCAAAAAGGTGGAGTTGGTAAAACAACTACTAGTATAAATTTGGCTGCGTCATTAGGAGCTTTAAAGAAAAAAGTATTATTAGTTGATTTAGATCCGCAAGGAAATACTACTACTGGTACAGGCGTTGATAAAATTGGTGTAAAACATTGTATTCATGATTTATTAATAGATGAAGCGGAGATTAAAGATGTAATAGTTAAAACAAAATACAAAAATTTGTATGTACTTCCAGCAACAATTCGTTTGGCGGGTGCTGATATTGAATTGATGGAAAGAAGTAGAGTAGTAGAAGGATTTTCTAAAAATG
Organism: Bacillota bacterium; assembly: GCA_022771715.1. Taxonomy (GTDB): domain Bacteria; phylum Bacillota_I; class Bacilli_A; order RF39; family UBA660; genus JALELF01. The sequence continues at coordinate 32,110 of JALELF010000054.1, read as the reverse complement.
GTCAATTAAAAAAACATTTAGATTTAGTTAAATCAGTGTTTGATTACATAATAATAGATTGTCCACCATCTTTAGGACTTTTAACTACAAATGCATTAACCGCATCAGATTCTGTTATGATACCTGTACAATGTGAATTCTTTGCTCTAGAAGGAATAATGCAATTACTTAATACAATAATGATGGCACAGAAAAATCTAAATCCTAATTTAGATATAGAAGGTGTTTTACTTACTATGTTAGATAACAGAACTAATTTAGGCTTAGAAGTAGTAGAAGAGATAAAAAGCTATTTTAAAGAAAGAGTATACGATACAATAATTCCAAGATTAGTAAGACTTAGTGAAGCACCAAGCCACGGTAAACCTATACTATATTACGATCCAAATAGTAGAGGTACTGAGGCTTATATAAATTTAGCAAAGGAAGTGATTGATAGAAATGGAAACTAAAAAAAGAGCTTTAGGTAGAGGCTTAGAGCAATTATTTAATAGCGATAATTTAGACTTACAAACAATCGAAAAACAAATATATGAAACAGCTACTAATGAAGAAGTAATAGAAGTAAATTTAAATGAGTTAAGACCAAATCCATATCAACCAAGAAAGGTTTTTAATGAAGAAGCATTAACTGAATTAAGTGAATCAATTAAAGAACATGGTGTGTTTCAACCAATAATTATTAAAAGAAGTATTAAAGGTTATGAAATAATTGCTGGTGAAAGAAGAGTAAGAGCAAGTAAAAAAGCTGGCTTAACTAAAATACCAGCTATCATTAGACCATTTACTGATGAACAAATGATGGAAATTGCTTTACTAGAAAATTTACAGAGAGAAAATTTAAATGTAATAGAAGAAGCTACAGCTTATAAAAGTATGCTTGATAAATTACATTTAACACAAGAAGAGTTAGCAAAAAAAGTAGGAAAAAGTAGAAGTCATATTACTAATATAATAGGATTATTAAGACTTCCTGATAATGTAAAAGACTTACTAGAAGAAAACAAAATAACTATGGGACATGCTCGTGTTTTAAGTAAGTTAGAAGATGATGAAAAAATAAAGGAATTAGCAGATAAAATAGTTACAAATAATTTACCAGTTAGGGAAGTGGAAAAATTAGCAGAAGGTGCTGATTTTGAAAGAAAAATAAAAATCGAAAGAAAAAAAAGAGAAGTAGATAAAGATATTAAATATGTAGAGGATTTATTAAGTGAAAAATTAGATTCTAAAGTTAAAGTAAAAGATCATAAAATAGAAATATCTTATACTAATACAGCAGATTTAAATAGAATCTTGGAAGTAATGAACATAAAGGAAGATTAGAATGTTAAAACATTTGTTAGTTAAAGAAGTAGTGGCGCCAATAATAATTATATTAGTTGGAGTACTATTATGGCTTATTTCTAAAAAAATAATAAATAAGTTATTTAGTCATAAAATAAAAAGAATAGGTTCTAAAAAGCAAAATACTATTAAGGGTTTAATAAATAATGTAGTTAAAGTGTTTATTATACTTATAGCTATGTTAATGATTTTAGATATATATGGTATTGATACAAAATCACTAATTACTTCTTTAGGGGTAGTTGGATTAGTAATAGGTTTAGCTTTACAAGATTTTCTTAAAGACTTTATTGCTGGTATGACTATTATATTTGAAAATCAATATTGTATAGGGGACGTTGTAACTATTAATGGGTTTAAAGGTGAAGTTATATATTTAAGTATGAAATCGACTAGAATTAAAGCCGCTAATGGTGAAGTTAAAATTTTATCAAACAGAATGATTACTGAAGTAATAAATCATACTATGGCAAACTCTTTGGCTGTTGTTGATATTGATGTTTCATATGAAAGTGATTTAGATTCAGTTGAAAAAGTATTTAAAAATGCTTGTTTAAGATTAAGCAGTATTGATAATGTTATTGGTGATGTTGAATGCCTTGGTGTACAAAGTTTAAATGATTCATCTATAACATTTAGAATTATTGCTCATACTAAGCCAACTGAACAATATGATGTAGAAAGAATATTAAAAAAAGAATTGAAAAAAGTATTAGATAAAAATAATATAGAAATTCCTTATCCACAGGTGGTGATTCATAATGCAAAATAATTATAAAGTAGGAGATATTGCTATTATGAAAAAAACTCATCCTTGTGGTGGTAACGAATGGGAAATAACTAGACTTGGTATGGATATTAAAATTAAGTGTTTAAAATGTGGTCATAGTGTTATGCTATCGAGAATTGATTTTAATAAAAAACTAAAGAAAATAAAGTAGGTGGATTGAATGCGAAAGAAAGATAGATTAGGGAGTATTACTATAATTTTTATAACAATGCTTTTTATAATGATTGTTACTTCTTTTTTGTCAATATTGGGTTTAGAAGGACAGCAAACAATTATAACAAATAATAATTCATTAGAAACATATTTAATAACAACCAATAATATTTTTTCTAAAGAAGGTGTTAAATATTTCTTTAATGATGCAATTAATAATGTACTTAATTTTAAACCATTTATTTATTTTGTACTTTCTTTAATTGGTTTAAGTATTGCTTCTAAAAGTGGACTTCTTAATGCTTTTACAAACAAACTTAAACGCCTAAAATTTAAATATCTTACAATGTTTGTAATGATAATAAGTATGCTTTCTATTCTAATTGGTGACTATTCATTTGCGTTTTTAATGCCTTTAGTCGCATGTATTTATAAAAAAATAGGTAAGAATCCAATTGTTGGACTTATTACTGTATTTATGGCTTTAACTTTAGGTTATGGCGTTGGTTTATTTACTAATTATAGTGATTATTATTTGGGAACAATGAGTGAATTATCTGCTCGTGTTGATGTTGATAAAAATTATGTTTTCGCAATATTTTCTAATATTTATATTAAAGTATTTTTATCCATTATTCTTATTATGATTACTACTTATTTTGTTGAAAATAGAATTGCGATTAAATTTAGCAATCCAGAAGTTATAGAAGATGATTTAAATACTAGTAAAGAAGCTATGCAATATACTTTTATTACATTCTTATTTTGTTTAGTTGTTTTAGCTCTTATGATAATGCCTAATGTTCCATATTTGGGAGTATTACTTGATAATAACGAAGTTAGATATATGGCTAAACTATTTGGAGCTAATTCCCCTTTTGGTAATGGCTTACCTTATATAATTTTGATTATTGTAATGATTTGTAGTTATGTTTATGGAAAGGTATCTAAAAATATTACAAGCTTAAAAGATTATAGTGATGGTCTTTGTGTTAGCTTTGAAAATACTGGATATATATTTGTATTAATGTTTTTTGCCTCACAATTAATAGGATTGATTGAATGGACTAATGTAGGTAATGTTCTTGTTACTATATTAGTTGACTTTATGAGTGGTTTACAAATATCTGGAATTTTATTAATCTTGATTTCATTTATTTTAATAGTCTTTATGACTTTATTAGTATCTTCTAGTGTTGATAAATGGGTTTTAATTTCACCTATTATAATTCCTTTGTTTATGCGTTCTAATATAACACCTAATTATACACAATTTTTATTTGGAGTTGCTGATGGTGTTGGAAAATCTATAACACCTTTATTTCCTTATTACATATTGTTAGTTGGCTTAATTGGTAAATATAGAAGTGATAAAGATTTACAATTAAGAGATATATTGAAATTAGTATATCCAATTGCTTTAATGATTGGTGGAGTTCTTTTATTGTTATTAATTGGTTGGTTTTTAATAGGGCTTCCACTAGGAATAGGTACTTATATATCTTTATAGAATTAGTTTAATTACTAATTCTTTTTGTTTTTAAAAAATTATGTGTTATAATAAATACCGAGAAAGAAGTGATTTTATGGCTTTAACTGCAGGTATTGTTGGACTTCCTAATGTAGGAAAGTCAACTTTGTTTAATGCTATAACTAAAAATAATATATTAGCGGCTAATTATCCATTTGCGACAATTGATCCTAATGTAGGAACAGTAATAGTTCCCGATAAAAGATTGGAATTTTTAGAAAGTTTATATGTTCCTGAAAGATTAATACCTACTGCTTATGAATTTACTGATATAGCTGGGTTAGTAAAAGGAGCATCTAATGGTGAAGGGTTAGGTAACAAATTTCTATCATACATTAGAGAAGTTGATGCAATAGTAGAAGTAGTGAGATGTTTTGAAGACAGTAATGTTATTCACGTAGAAGGAACAGTTGATCCTATAAGAGATGTAGAAATTATTAATGTTGAATTAATATTAGCTGATTTAGAAATAATAGAAAATAGGCTTAATCGTATTGGTAAAAAGGCTGAATTATCAAAAGATAAAGAAACAAAGATTGAATTTGAAATATTGTCTAAAATAAAGAATGCTTTAATTCAAAATAAGCCAGCAAGAAGCGTAGAATTAAGTGAAGAAGAATTAAAGTTAATTAAATCATTTAATTTGCTTACTTTAAAACCTATTATTTATATGGCCAATATTTCTGAAGATGATTTAATAGATGATGGTATTAATAATATTCATGTAAATAATTTAAGAGAATTAGCTAAACTTGAAAATAATACAGTTATTACTGTATGTGCTAAAATAGAATCTGAATTAAGTGAATTAAATGATGAAGATAAAATTGAATTTTTAAATGATTTAGGTGTTAGTGAAAGTGGCTTAGACAAATTAATTAAAGAAACTTATAATTTACTAGGTTTGGAAACATTTTTTACAGTTGGTAAAGATGAAGTAAGAGCTTGGACTTTTAAAAAAGGTATGAAGGCGCCAGAGTGTGCAGGTATTATTCATACTGACTTTGAAAGAGGCTTTATTAAAGCAGAAGTAATGAGTTATGCTGATTTAAAAAGTTGTGGAAATGAAAAGCTAGTAAGAGAAGCTGGGAAGATGCGTTTAGAAGGTAAAAACTATTTAATGCAAGATGGAGATATTTGTACATTCAGATTTAATGTATAATTTTGTTATAAAAAACTTTACATAATTAAATTATTTTGCTATAATCTTAAGCGAGTAAGAAATTTACTCCTTGCTTTTAAGTAAAAGCCGAAAGACCATAAGGAGGTGTTATAATGAAAAATTATGAAATTTTATTTATAGTTAAGCCAACACTAAGTGAAGAAGATTTAAAAAAAGTTGTAGCAAACTTCGAAAACATTTTAACTAGTAATGGTGCTACTATCAAAGAAAACAAAGAAATGGGTCAAAGAGAATTAGCTTATGAAATTAAAGATTTCAAGAGTGGTTACTATCATTTATTTGAAGTTGAAACTAATGATGATAAAGCTGTTAAAGAATTTGATCGTTTAGCTCGTATCAGTAATGATATAATCCGTCATTTAATAACTAAATTAGAAAAATAATGGAGAATTAATATGAATAGAGTTGTACTAATTGGAAGATTAACAGGTAAACCTGAACTTAGATATACAGGTTCTAATTTACCTTATTCTAGATTTTCAGTAGCGGTAAGTCGTAATTTTACTAATAACCAAGGACAAAGAGAAGCAGACTTTATTAATATAATTGTTTGGAGAAAACAAGCTGAGAATATTTGTAATTATTTAGATAAAGGTAGTCGTGTTTCTATTGAAGGAAGAATACAAACAGGTAGTTATGATGATAAAGATGGTAATAAAAGATATACTGTCGAAGTAGTTGCTGATAGTGTAGAATTTTTAGATACGAAAGCACAAAGTCAAGCAAGACAAGAAAGCAATTTTGAACCTAGTCCAAGTCCTTACGATTATCAAGGTGGACCTAGCAATAATGTAGATGTTGCAACTAATCCTTTTGCTGATTTTGGTGAAGAAGTTACAATTGATGATAATTTCTTAGAATAGGAGGATATATGGCAGAATTTTACCGTAAAAAGAAAAAAGTATGTCAAATGTGCGCTGGTAAACCAGTAGATTATAAAGATGATATAATTAAAAAATACATAAATAATGATAATAAAAAAATATTACCTAGAAGAATGACAGGTACTTGCGCAAAACATCAAAGAGACATAGCTAATGAAGTAAAAAAAGCTCGTTTTATGGCTTTTATACCTTTCACAAAATAGTTTTAATTAAAAGGTTGAAAAATGGACTTAATTATGTTATACTTAATTAGTCCGTGCATAGGAGCGTAGTTAAATGGTATAATAATGGTCTCCAAAACCACTGTTGGGAGTTCGATTCTCTCCGCTCCTGCCATTTAGATTGTACTCTCGTTAGAGATTTAAAATACTACGCTATATGCGTAGTTTTATTATAGTAATATAAACCTAAATACATATAATTAAGTGGTGATTAATCATGAAAAAATATGTATTTTTTTTATTGCTTGTAATATTTGCTTTTATATTTTTGAATCATAAAAGTATTAAACAAGACAGTTTAGAAAAAAAGAAAAGAGAAAATAAAATAGATTTAGTTTATCCCTCAACTGATTATAAAAAATTAAATACTGAAATTAATAAATATATTGACTCTAAAATAAATGATTTTGAGAATCAATTAGATGATATAACTAGAACTGACTATTATTTATCTGGAAAATATATTGTGGAAAACTATAAATATTATATATCGTATGCAATTTTTACTGAAAGTTTCATAGGAGGAGCTCATCCTATTCATGAACTTTTTACAATTAATTACGATACAGAAAATAATGAAATAATAACAATATCGACATTAATAAAATATTAGATATTTTGTCTAAAGAAACTTATAATATATTATCGAGAAACAAATTGTTTAAAAGAGTTGAAATACTTGAAATATTAAAAGAAGGTACTAAGCCAATAGAAAATAATTTTAAAAATTTTTTATTTACAAAAGATGGTTTAGTAATTTATTTTGAAAGATATCAAATAGCGCCATATTATTATGGAGATTATCATGTAACTATTCCGTATGAAAAAATCCTTTAAAATATTAAAATAAAATTTTTCTAAAAAAATGCAAAAAACTGTTGCATTTAAAGCAATAATAAGGTATAATTTTGAATGTGTGGCACGCATTGATGTGTGAGGTTGCCGATACACGGGGTTAAGTTGTTATGATATGACTTCATATATCGGGTTTTTACACGGAGCGAGTCTATACTTAGATATAGGCGAAGGGAGGATACAATATGTCAAAGACAAAAGTTCGTATCAGATTGAAAGCGTTTGAACACAGAACATTAGATAATGCATGTGCAAAAATTGTTGAAACAGTTAAGAGAACTGGTGGAGTTGTAGTTGGACCAGTACCACTACCAACTGAAGTTGAAAAAATCACTATTTTAAGAGCTGTTCACAAATATAAAGATTCACGTGAACAATTTGAAAAGAGAACACACAAAAGACTAATTGATATCGAAAATCCAAGTAAGGAAACTATAGATGCTTTAACTCATCTAGAAATCCCAAGTGGTGTAGATATTCAAATAAAAATGTAGGAGGGAAACATGAAAGGAATCTTAGGTCGTAAAAAAGGAATGACTCAAGTATTTACAAAATCTGGTAAATTAATTCCTGTAACTGTTGTAGAAGTTGAACCAAATGTGGTAACACAAATTAAAACAACTGAAAATGATGGTTATGATGCAATTCAATTAGGTTTTGAAACAAAGAGAGAAAAATTAGCGACAAAAGCAAATATTGGACATACCAAAAAAGCAAATACAACACCTAAGCGCTTCTTTAGAGAAATTAAAGGTGTAAATGTTAGTGACTATACTTTAGGTGAAGAAATTAGTGTTAAAGTTTTCACTGAAGGAGAAGTTGTTGATGTAACAGGAACTACTAAAGGTAAAGGGTTCCAAGGCGTTATTAAAAGACATAACCAAAATAGAGGACCAATGGGACACGGTTCACATTACCATAGGAAACCAGGTTCAATGGGTACAATGCGTCCAATGCGTGTATTCAAGGGTAAAAAATTACCAGGACATATGGGAACTTTAACTGTAACTATTCAAAACTTAGAGATAGTATCAGTTGATTTAGAAAATAATGTAATTTTAGTAAAAGGAAATGTTCCAGGACCAAAAGAAGGTTTAGTATTAATTAGAAGTGCTGTTAAAAATCCAGAAACAGTTAGAGAAACAGAAGAATTAAACAGTTATAAACCTGAAATAGAAATTACAGAAACTTTAGAAGAAACTAAAGAAACTGAAGAAAATAACGAGCAGGAGGTATAAGTATGGAAAAAATTAACGTACTAAATATCAAAGGCGAAAAAGTTAGCGATGCAAAATTAAGCGAAACAGTTTGGAGTATTGAACCAAATGATGCTGTTATATATGATGCATTAGTACTAGCTAGAAATAATAGTAGACAAGGTACATCAGATACTAAAACACGTAGTGAAGTTAGTGGTGGTGGAAGAAAGCCTTGGAGACAAAAAGGAACTGGTCGTGCTAGACAAGGAAGTACAAGAGCACCACATTGGATTAAAGGTGGAATTGTATTTGGACCACATCCAAGAAACTTTGATAAGAAAATGAATCGTAAAGAAAGAAGATTGGCTTTAAAATCTGCTTTATCTTATAAAGCAATTGAAAGTAAATTAATTGTTGTAGATAACTTTACATTAAAAGATGGAAAAACAAAAACTGCAAAAGAAGTTTTAGACAAATTAGGAATTACTAAAAATGTATTAATCGTTGTTGATGAATTAGATGAAAACATGGTTTTAGCTACTCGTAACTTAAATAATGTTATTTTACTTGAAGCAAATGAAGTTAACACTTATGATGTAATTGCTGCAGAACAAATGATTATTACAGAAAAAGCCGTTAAATTAATTGAGGAGGTGCTTGTTTAATGAGTAATTATAGAGATATTATAAAAGCACCAATTATTACAGAAAAAAGTTCTACATTAGCAGAAGGAAATGTTATAACATTTAGCGTTGATCCTAAAGCTAATAAAGTACAAATAAAGCAAGCTGTTGAAAAAATATTCAATGTAAAAGTTGAAAGTGTAAATACAATTAACGTAAAACCTAGAAAGAAAAGAGTAGGAAAATACGTTGGAAAAACAAACAAAGTAAAAAAGGCAATTGTTAAATTAAAAGAAGGAAGTTCAATTGAACTTAACTAAGGAGGTTTAAAAGTGGCTATAAAAAGTTATAAACCAGTGACTAATGGTCGTCGTGGAATGACTACTTTAGTAAATACAGAAATTACTACAGATAAACCTGAAAAATCATTAGTAACTACTTTAAATAAAAAAAGTGGTCGTAACAATCAAGGTAAAATTACAGTAAGACATCGTGGTGGTGGAGCTAAGAGAAAATATCGTATTATTGATTTCAAAAGAAATAAAGATGGTATTATTGGTACTGTAGCAACTATTGAATACGATCCAAATAGAACAGCAAATATTGCTTTAATTAATTATGCAGATGGTGAAAAAAGATATATAATCGCACCAAAAGGATTAAAAGTTGGAGATAAAGTTGAAAGTGGAGAAAACGCAGATATCAAAATTGGTAACTCACTTCCACTAGGAAACATTCCTGAAGGTACAATGGTACATAATGTTGAACTTACTGCTGGAAAAGGTGGCCAAATGGCTAGAACAGCTGGTTCTAGTGTTCAAATTCTTGGTACAGAAGGTAAATATACATTATTACGTTTAACAAGTGGAGAAGTTAGAAAAGTTTTATCTACATGTAGAGCTACAGTTGGTGAAGTTGGAAACGCTGACCATGAACTAGTAAATATTGGTAAAGCTGGTCGTACAAGACATATGGGTATTAAACCTACAGTAAGAGGTTCTGTTATGAACCCTAATGATCACCCACATGGTGGTGGTGAAGGTAGAGCACCTATTGGTCGTAAAGGTCCAGTTACTCCTTGGGGTAAACCAGCCCTTGGATATAAGACACGTAAAAACAAGAAAGCTTCAGATAAGTTAATTGTTCGTCGTCGTAAAAAATAAGGAAAGGATGATTTAAATGGCTAGAAGTCTTAAGAAACAACCATTCGTTGATGCTTACTTAATGAAAAAAGTAGAAGCAGTAACTGAATCAGGCAAAAAAGAAGTAATTAAAACTTGGTCTCGCCGTTCAACAATTTATCCTGAATTTATTGGACACACATTTGCTGTTCATAATGGTAAAGAATTTATTCCTGTTTATGTAACAGAAGATATGGTTGGACATAAATTGGGTGAATTCGTACCAACACGTAAATTTGGTGGACATGGCGAAAATAAAGATAAAAAATAGGACCTAGAAGGAGAACAAAATGGAAGCAAAAGCAATCGCAAAGGGTGTGAGAATTGCTCCAAGAAAGTGTCGTTTAGTTGTGGATTTAATCCGTGGCAAAAGTGTAGTAGAAGCTGATCGCATCCTAAGTAATATAAATAAAGAAGCTGCTAGATTAACAAGAAAAGTGTTAATCTCAGCTACTGCCAATGCTGAAAACAATTTAGGTTTAAATAAAGAAACTTTAGTTGTTAAAGAAGCTTATGTTGGTGAAGGAAAAACAATGAAAAGAATGAGATTTGGTTCACGTGGACATGTGGATCCAATCAAAAAAAGAACAAGTCATATAACTATAGTAGTTAGTGACACAAATAAGTAAAGGAGGAAAACTCGTGGGTCAAAAAGTTAGTCCAGTCGGACTTAGAATGGGTATTAACAAGACTTGGGAATCTAATTGGTATGCATCTAATAAAGATTTCGCTAAATATTTAAACAATGATGTTAAAATCCGTAAATATTTAAACAATAAATTAAAAGACGCCGCAGTTTCAAGTATTCTTATTGAGAGAAACTCTAAAAAGACAAATATAATTATCAACACTGCTAAACCAGGAGTTGTAATTGGTCATGGCGGCGATGAGATTGAAAAGATTAAAAAAGAATTATCTAAATTAGTTGGAGAAGAAATTCAAATTTCAATTATGGAAATCAAAAATCCAGAAATCGATGCTAGTTTAGTTGCTGAATCAATCGCACATCAAATAGAAAATCGTGTATCATTCAGAATTGCTCAAAAGAAAGCTATTAGAAACACTATGAAAGCTGGAGCTAAAGGTATTAAAACTTCTGTTTCAGGACGTTTAGGTGGAGCTGAAATGGCTAGAACTGAAGGTTATACAGAAGGAAATATTCCTCTACATACATTAAGAGCTGACGTTGATTATGCTCATAAAGAAGCTAATACTACTTATGGTAAGATTGGTGTAAAAGTATGGATTTATAAAGGAGAAATACTTCCTGATAAGAAAAAAGGAGGTAAAAACGATGGCAGTAATTCCAAAAAGAACTAAATATCGTAGACCTCATAGATTACCATATGAAGGTAATGCAAAAGGAAATACAAAACTTACATTTGGTGATTATGGTTTAATGGCAATGGAAGGTGCTTGGGTAACACAACAACAAATCGAAGCAGCCAGAGTTGCTATGACACGTTTTATGAAACGTGGTGGAAAGGTATGGATTAATATATTCCCTCATCTTTCACTAACTAAAATACCTCTAGAAACTCGTATGGGTAAAGGTAAAGGTCAACCAGAAGTATGGGTTGCAGTTGTTAAGAAAGGAAAAATTATGTTTGAAATAGCTGGTGTAGATGAAGCTACTGCAAGAGAAGCTTTAAGACTTGCTATGCATAAACTTCCTATCAAATGCAAATTTGTAACTAAAGAAAGTGGTGAAGTTAATGAAAAATAATGAAATAAGAGAATTAACTACGGAAGAAATCACAAAGAAGATTGAAGAATATAAAGAAGAATTATTTAATTTACGTTTAAGTCAAGCTACAGGAAATCTTGAAAAACCATCAAGAATTAGAGAATTAAGAAAGTTAGTTGCGCGTATGAAAACTATTCTACGTGAAAGAGAACTTAAAGGTAATTAAGAGGAGGATTTATGGAAAAGAAAAGAACTCATGAATTACTAGGTACTGTAGTAAGTGACAAATGTGATAAAACTATTACTGTTTTAGTAGAAACTTATAAAAAAGATCCGCTATATGGTAAAAGAGTTAAATATTCTAAAAAATATGCTGCTCATGATGAAAAAAATGAAGCAAAAAACGGTGATAAAGTACGTATTGTTGAAACAAGACCACTATCTAAGAGAAAACGTTATCGTTTAGTTGAAATAGTAGAGAAAGCAGTTATTTTATAACTATAAGGAGGTTTAATATATGATTCAACAAGAAAGCTGTTTAAAAGTTGCCGACAACTCTGGAGCTAAAGAATTATTAGTTATTCGTGTTCTTGGTGGAAGTAAAGTTAAAACAGGAAATATTGGTGATGTAGTTGTTGGAACTATAAAAAAAGCAACTCCTAACGGAACAGTAAAAAAAGGAAAAGTAGTTAAAGCTGTTGTTGTTAGAAGCAAATTTGGTCTAAGAAGAGAAGATGGATCTTATATTAAATTTGATGATAATGCTTGCGTTATTATTAAAGATGATAAAAGCCCTGTTGGAACTCGTATCTTTGGACCTGTGGCACGTGAATTACGTGACAAGTATATGAAAATTGTTTCACTTGCAAAAGAAGTGTTATAATTGCTTGTAAAGGAGAGTTAAGATGAACTTCAAAACTGGAGATAAAGTAGTAGTTATTGCCGGTAAAGATAAAGGTAAAGAAGGAAAAATAATCAAGACTTTAAAAGATGAAAATAGAGTAGTAGTAGAAGGCGTTAATATTGTTAAAAAAACTGTAAAACCAAATGGACAAAATCCTGGAAGTATTACAGAAGTAGAAGCTCCTATTCATGCATCTAATGTTATGATTGTTGATCCTAAGACTAAAAAAAGAACTAGAATCGGACATACTACAGATAAAAAAGGAAAAAAAATAAGAATTACAAAAAAATCTAATGAGAATATTAATTAGTCGGAAGGAGGACATTTATGAACCGCTTAAGAGAAGTATATAATAACGAAATCGTTAAAGATTTAAAAGAAAAATATGGTTACAAAAGTACTATGGCTGTTCCTAAATTAGAGAAGATTGTTATTAATATTGGTGTAGGAGATGCTACATCAAATAGTAAGCTATTAGAAGCAGCAATGAATGATCTTGAAAAAATATCAGGACAAAAACCAGTTGCTACAAAAGCTAAAAAAGCAATCGCTGGATTCAAAGTTAGAGAAGGTCAAGCTATAGGATGCAAAGTAACACTACGTGGGGAAAATATGTATAACTTTTTAGACAAATTAATTAGTATTACATTACCTCGTGTTAGAGATTTTAGAGGTGTATCTAATAAAGCTTTTGATGGAAGAGGAAATTATACTTTAGGCCTTACTGAACAATTAATCTTTTCTGAAATAGAATATGATGATGTTGTAAAAGTACGTGGTATGGATATAGTTTTTGTTACAACAGCAAAAACTAATGAAGAAGCTTATGACCTCTTAAAAGGCTTTGGTATGCCATTTAAGAAATAAATTAGGAGGAAACTATGGCTAAAAAAAGCATGATAAATAAAGCTAATAAAAAAGCAAAATTTAAAGTACGTGAATATACTCGTTGCCAAAAATGTGGTAGACCTCATGCTGTACTTAAAAAATATGGAATTTGCCGTATTTGTTTTAGAGAATTAGCTTATAAAGGACAAATACCAGGTGTTACTAAATCAAGCTGGTAATGTTGACAAATAAGAAGGAGGGATTATATGGTAACAGATCCAATTGCAGATATGTTAACTCGTATTCGTAACGCTAATGCTATGCGTTATAAAGAAGTAGAAGTACCTGCATCTAACTTAAAACAAGAAATAGCAAGAATTTTAAAAGAAGAAGGTTTTATAGCTGACTATAAAATCAAAGAAAATAGTGTTCAAAATATTATTGTTTTATCACTTAAATATGGACAAAACAAAGAACGCGTTATTAGTGGTTTAAAAAGAATTTCTAAACCAGGATTACGTGTTTATGCAAAAGCTAGTGAAATGCCAAAAGTATTAAATGGTTTAGGTATTGCTATCGTATCAACTTCAAAAGGATTAATGACTGATAAGAATGCAAGAAAAGAATCATTAGGTGGCGAAGTATTAGCTTACATTTGGTAGAAAGTAAGGAGGAATACTCATGAGTCGTATTGGGAAAAGAGTTTTAACAATACCAGAAAATGTTACAGTAACTGTAAATGGTAATAATGTTTCTGTAAAAGGTCCTAAAGGTGAACTTTCTACTGAAATCCACAAAGACATTACAGTTAATGTTGATGGTAATAAGTTAAGTCTAGATAGAGCAAACGAAAATGCTAAAATGTTTCATGGAACAGCTAATGCTAATATCAAAAATATGATTGACGGTGTTACTGAAGGTTTTGAAAAAAAACTTGAAGCAGTAGGTGTTGGATATCGTTTTGCACTTAAGGGAAATAAATTAGTTGTAACAGCTGGTTATTCACATCCAGTAGAAGTTGATATTATAGATGGTATCACTTTAGAAGTTCCAAGTAATACAGAACTTACTGTAAAAGGTACTGATAAATGTTTAGTTGGAGAATTTGCAGCTAATGTAAGAAAAATAAGAAAACCAGAACCTTATAAGGGTAAAGGAATTCGTTACAAAGATGAACACATCATTCGTAAAGAAGGAAAGAAAGCATCTAAATAATTAAGTAAAGGAGAGTAATACTTATGATAAACAAAGTATCTCGTAATGATAAGCGTGTGGCAAGACATGCTCGTGTAAGAGAGAATGTTCAAGGAACTAAACAAATGCCAAGATTAAATGTGTTTAGATCAAACGCTAATATATTTGCTCAAATCATTGATGATGAAAATGGTGTAACTTTAGTTAGTGCTTCTTCAATCGATAAAGAATTGATACTAGAAAATGGTGGAAATATAGAAGCTGCTACTAAAGTTGGTGAATTAATCGCTAAAAGAGCTAAAAAAGCAAATATAACAAAAGTTGTATTCGATAGAGGTGGATACCTATATCACGGACGTGTAGAAGCGCTTGCAGAAGCAGCACGTTCAAATGGATTAGAATTCTAAGGAGGGTAACAATGGAAAAAAGAAAAAGAGAACCACGCCCAAAACTATATGAAGAAGAAATAATTAATATTGGTAGAGTTACAAAAGTAACAAAAGGTGGTCGTCATTTCCGTTTCTCAGCTACAGTTGCCGTAGGAGATAGAAAAGGTAAAATAGGTATTGGTACTGGTAAATCTAATGAAGTACCAGATGCTATTAAAAAAGCCGTACAAGCTGCTACTAAAAATGTAGTAAATGTATCAATTGTTGATGGTACAATCCCACATGAAGCTATTGGTGTACAAGGAGCTAGCAAAGTTATGCTAAAACCCGCATCAAAAGGTACTGGAGTTAAAGCTGGAGGTCCAGTAAGAAGTGTATTAGAACTTGCTGGAGTAAAAGATATTTTATCTAAATCACTTGGTTCAAACACAAAAATTAATATGGCATATGCTACTTTAAATGCTTTAAAATCACAAAAAACAGTAGAAGAAATAGCTATGTTACGTGGTAAGAAAGTAGAGGAAATTTTATAATGAAATTAAATTCTATTTATGCTCCATACGGTGCTACTAAAACTCGTAAAAGAGTTGGACGTGGTATTGGTAGTGGACTTGGAAAAACAAGTGGCAAAGGTCACAAAGGACAAAATGCTAGAAGTGGCGGGGGAGTAAGACCAGGATTTGAAGGTGGACAATTACCACTTTATAGAAGACTTCCTAAGAGAGGTTTCTCAAATGCTTTATTTAAAACTCGTTATGCTACAATTACTTTAAGTGATTTAAATAAGTTTGAAGATGGTGCTGTTATAACACCAGAATTATTAAAAGAAATGGGACTTGTAAAAAAACAATTAGATGGAATTAAAGTATTAGGAAATGGAACTTTAGAAAAGAAAGTAATAGTAAAAGCGCATAAGTTTTCAGAAGTAGCACAAAAACAAATAGAAAAGCTTGGTGGAAAAGCCGAGGTGATATAAAATGTTTGCAACTATTAAGCAAATATTTAATCATAAAAATAGAGATATTCAAAAAAGAATATTGTTTACATTAGCCATTTTATTTGTATTTAGATTAGGAGCAGCTATAGTTGTTCCAGGAATTAATAAAGATAATCTTGGTATTAATGGACTTGGCATATTAGAATTATTAAATGTAATGGGTGGAGGAGCCTTAGAGAGATTTTCAATATTTTCTTTAGGTGTTACTCCTTACATCAATGCATCAATTATTGTTCAAATATTAGAAAAAATTGTTCCTTATTTATCGGATTTAGCTAAAGAGGGACATACAGGTAGAGCAAAAATTAATCAAATTACTAGAGTGTTAGGTATTTTCTTAGCATTTGTTCAAGGATTTGTATTCTCATTCACATTTGTAGGAAACACTAATGTATTTGCATGCATGGAATATGCAGTAGTACTTACTGCAGGGACAGCTTTCCTATTATGGCTTGGAGATCAAATTACTGCAAAAGGAATAGGAAATGGTATATCAATTATAATCATGGCTGGTATACTATCTAACTTACCTATTATGTTTGTTAAAGCATATGAAGCTTTAGTAATAACAGAAACTGTACAAACTACATTCTTAGGTATTTTATCATTTGCTTTATTTGTTCTAGTATATGTTGGTATTATTTTAGGCGTAATATACATTGAATCAGCAGAAAGAAGAATACCAATACAATATGCTAATAAATCAACTAGTACATTAGGAAGACAAAATTATATTCCATTTAGATTAAACTCATCAGGAGTAATGCCAGTTATTTTAGTATCTGTATTATTTTCTGTTATAGGTTTAATAGTATCTGCATTCAAAAATGAAGCAGTTACATTATTTTATAATAAATGGATTAATTATACTTCACCTACTGGTTTAATACTATATGTTATTATGATATTTGTATTCGCATATGTTTATACATTTATACAAATTGATCCAAAAGAAATGGCTGATAATTTGGAAAAAAGTGGTGGATATATTCCAGGAATTAGACCAGGAAATGAAACTGCTAATTATGTAACAATTGTTCTAAAAAGAATTACTGTCGTTGGTACATTCTTCTTAAGTCTTATTGCTGTGTTACCAATTTTATTTGGGATGTTTTCAAAATTACCAACGAGTGTATCAATTGGAGGTACAGGGCTTTTAATCGTAGTAGGTGTTGCTTTAGAGGTTTATAAACAAATCGAAAGTACACTATTAAGTAGAAGTTATAGAAAGGGTAGAAGACATTGAAAAATATAATTTTGTATGGGGCACCAGCTGCTGGAAAAGGAACTCAATGTGAATTGTTAGTAGAAAAATTTGGCTACGTTCATATATCTATGGGACAACTTTTTAGAGACTTAGATGACAGTACAGAGTTTAATAGAGATATTCATGAAAAAATATCTAAAGGTATTCTAATTGATGATAAAACAACTTCATTATTATTAGAACAAAAATTAGGAGAAATTAAAGATAAACCTGTTGTATTAGATGGTTTCCCAAGAACTTTAAATCAAGCAAAAATCTTAGAATCTTTCTTTAATAATTATATAGTTATTAATATAGAAGTTGAAGAAGATGTAGCTTTAAAAAGAGTTTTAGGAAGACTTACATGTGATAAATGTGGGAAAATATATAACATTTATTCTGAAGAAATGGCTCCTAAAAACGAAAATTTATGTGATAATTGCAATATAGAACTTTCTAGTAGAAGTGATGATAATGCTGAATCATTTAAAACAAGATTTAATATATATTTAAATAATGTTAAAGATGTATTAGATTATTACGATGAAAAGAAAGTACTTTATATTGTAAAATCATGTGAATCAAAAGAAGATACATTTAATAGTATCGAAAAAATTTTAAAAGAGATGAATATATGATAAAAATTAAATCAGATCGAGAAATCGAACTTATGAAAAAAGCTGGTAAAATAGTAGGAGATACACATAATTATTTGAAAAAATATATTAAACCTGGTATTACTACTAAAGAATTAGATAAATTGGCTAATGATTTTATCATAAAGAATGGTGCTTCTCCTTCTTTTAAAGGATATGATGGATATCCTGGTAGTATTTGCACATCTATTAATGATGAAGTAGTACATGGTATACCATCAAATAGAAAGCTAAAAGAAGGAGACATCATATCAATTGATATTGGTGCTTGTTATATGGGTTATCATGGTGATTCTGCTTGGACTTATCCAGTAGGTAAAATTTCTAAAGAATTAGAAGATTTACTTAAACATACGGAAGAGTCATTGTTTGCGGGATTAAGTGCTATCAAAGAAGGTGCAAGAATTGGTGACATTGGATATAATGTTGAAAGTGTTGCTAAGAAATATAACCTTGGGGTAGTAAAGGAATTAGTTGGACATGGTGTCGGAACTGATGTTCATGAAGATCCTGATGTTCCAAATTATGGACGTAAAGGAACAGGACCAGTATTAAAAAAGGGAATGGTTATTGCAGTTGAACCAATGCTTAATTTAGGAAGTGCTGATGTAGCAATCTTAGATGATGATTGGACAATTGTAACCATGGACTCTTCGCCATCAGCTCATTTTGAGCACACGGTTGTTGTAACTAGTGATGGCTATCAAATATTGACAGAGAGGTGATTAAATGGGAAAGGGAGATGTAATAGAAGTAACTGGTAAGGTACTTAAAGTACTTACTACAGGAGAGCTTAAAGTCGAACTCGAAAATAAACACACTGTGACGGCCTACGTTTCTGGCAAAATCCGAATGAATAAGATTCGCATTTTGGAAGGTGATACAGTAGTTGTTGAATTATCACCATACGATTTAACACGTGGGCGAGTTACCTATAGAAAATAGGAGGGATTATAATGAAGGTAAGACCATCAGTCAAACCAATATGTGACAAATGTAAAATTATTAAAAGAAAAGGAAAAGTACAAGTAATTTGTGAAAATCCAAAACATAAACAAAAACAGGGATAATATAGGAGGTGTTTTATGGCACGTATAAAAGGTGTAGATATACCAAATGAAAAAAGAGTTGAAATCGCATTAACTTATATTTATGGTATAGGAAGAAGTTTATCAAATAAAATTCTAGAAGAAGCTAAAGTTGATCCTAATAAAAGAGCAAAAGATTTAACAAATGAAGAAGTATCAGCTATTAGAACTGCTATGGATAAATATCCTACTGAAGGTGATTTAAGACGTGAAGTAAATATGAATATTAAAACTAAAATGGAAATTAATTCATATCAAGGAATTCGTCATAAAAAAGGTTTACCTGTAAGAGGACAAAGAACAAATAGAAATGCTCGTACTCGTAAGGGTAAAGGTAAAGTAGTAGCTAATAAAAAGAAATAATCGTTAAAAGGAGGTTATAAAATGGCTTACAAAGCAAGAAAACGTAAGGTTAAAAAGAATGTACCAGAAGGTAAAGCATTTATTCATTCAACATTCAATAACACTATTGTAACTATTAGTGATAAAGATGGTAATGCAATAAGTTGGGCTTCAGCTGGAACATTAGGATTTAAAGGAAGTAAAAAATCAACTCCATTTGCAGCAGGTATGGCTGCAGAAGCTGCTGCTAAAGCTGCAGTTGATATGGGAATGAAAAAAGTAGAAGTATATGTTAAAGGATTAGGTTCTGGACGTGAAACTGCAATTCGTTCTTTACAAACACCAGGTTTGGAAATTACATCAATTTCTGATGTAACACCAATTCCACATAATGGATGTCGTCCACCAAAACGTCCACGTGGCTAATTTGAAAGGAGCGAAAAAATGATGCTAAACTTTGAAAAACCAATGTATAAAATTACAGAATATTATGAAAAAGATAATTATGGAAAGTTTGAATTAGAACCATTAGAAAGAGGATTTGGAACTACAATAGGTAATGCTCTTAGAAGAGTAATGTTATCTTCAATGCCAGGTAGTGCTATAGTTGCTGTTAAAATTGAAGGCGTTATGCATGAATTTCAAACTATAGAAGGTGTAGTAGAAGATGTAACTTCAATTGTATTAAATTTAAAAAGTATTGTTGTTAAAAATCATACTAATGAAGAGAAAGTACTTCATTTATGTGTAAATGAGGAAAGAGTAGTAACTGCAGGAGATATTGAAACTGATGCAGATGTAGAAATAGTTAATAAAGACCAAGTTATTGCTACTTTAGCTAAAGGTGGTAAACTTGATATGGAATTAATTGTTGCTAATGGTCGTGGTTATGTTCCTTCAAACGAAAATAAAAAATATATTGAAAATAAAAAACTTGGTTATATTCCAATTGATGCTCTTTATTCACCAATTGACAGAATTAGTTATGAAGTAGAAAGTGCCCGTGTTGGACACGATGCTAATTATGATAAATTAATCATGAATGTTTATACAAATGGTTCAATTAGACCTGAAGAAGCAATGGCACTTGGAGCAAAAATCTTAATAGAACATTTTAATATAATAACTAATTTATCTGAAATAGCAGATATGACAGGTGTTATGAATGCTAAACAAGAAGATTCTAAACTTAAAAAGTTAGAAACACCAATTGATGACTTAGACTTCTCTGTAAGAGCATATAATTGTTTAAAAAGAGCTAATGTTAATACATTAGGAGATTTAACAGAAAAAACAGAATTAGAAATGATGAAAATACGTAATTTAGGTAAAAAGTCTTTAAAAGAAGTAATCGATAAAATTAAAGAAATGGGTCTTAAATTCCGTGATGAAGATTAGTTAGGAGGAATATTATGTATAGAAAATTAGGACGTACTAATAAACACAGAAGAAGTATGCTTGCTAATCTTACTAAAGATTTAATCATGAATGAAAGAATTGACACAACTGAAACAAGAGCTAAAGAAGTTCGTAAATGTGTTGATAAAATGATTTCTTATGGTAAAGATGGATCATTAGTAGCAAGAAGAAAAGCATTAGCATTCTTACATAATGATAATGATGCTGTTAAAAAAGTATTTGATGATTTAGCTAAGAGATATGCTACTAGAAATGGTGGCTATACAAGAATTCTAAAACTTAATGAACGTCGTGGTGATGATGCATTAGTTTGTATATTAGAATTAGTAGAGGGAGATGCAAAATAAGCATCTTTTTTTATATAATAATTTATACTACAAATTTTTAACAATTGATTTTTAAAAGCATAATATATATTGGTGATATTATGAAATTACAAGTTAATTCTAAAGAAGTAAAAAAAGGAGATACTTTCTTTGCTATAAAAGGTAATACTCATGATGGTCATGATTATATAAATGAAGCTATCAAAAATGGTGCTATTAAAGTAATAGCGGAACATGGCTCATATTCTGTAGAAACGGTAATAGTAGAAAATACTAAAGAATGTTTAAAAGAATGTTTAGAAAGGTGTTATTATAAATATATATCTGATTTAAAACTAATTGGAGTAACTGGTACTAATGGTAAAACTACTACTTGTTATTTAATATATCAAGCGTTAAATAAAGTTGGTAAGAAATGTGCTTATATTGGCACTATAGGCTTTTATTTAGACAAGAAGATAAAAGATTTAAATAATACTACTCCTGATATATTAGATATCTATAAGATGCTTATAGAGTGTAAAGATAAAGGATATGAGTATGTAGTAATTGAAGTTAGTAGTCAAGCATTATCCATGAATATATTAGATACAATATATTTTGATTATGCTATATTTACTAATCTTACAAAAGAACATTTAGATTATCATAAAACAATGAGAAATTATGCATTAGCAAAACAATTGTTATTTAAAAAATTAAAACCTAATGGTTTATCAATTATTAATATTGATGATGAATATTATAGTTACTTTTTAGATGAAAATAGTTTAACTTATGGATTTGAAGAAAGTGATTATAAAATAGATAATTATGAATTATTCATAGATAAAACTATTTTTAATTTAAATGACGAATTAATAGAAACTAAATTAATAGGAAAATACAATATATATAATTTAACAGCGTGTATAATTATTTTAAAACAACTAAAACTATATAATAAAGATATAATAAAAGAATTAAATCCACCAGTTGGTAGAGTAGAAAAAATAGAATATAAAAATAACTTAATCATTATTGATTATGCTCATACACCAGATGCTGTTTTAAAAATAATAACTAATGTTAGAAAAACAAATCCCAATAAAATATATACAATTATAGGTTGTGGTGGTAATAGAGATAAATCCAAAAGAGAAGTAATGGGTAAAATTTCTACGGAAATGTCTGATTATGTTATATTTACAAATGATAATCCACGTTTTGAAAAACCAGATGACATAATTAAAGACATGCTAACAAATGTATGTAAAGACAATTATAAAGTTATTAAAAATCGTAAGAAAGCAATAAAAAAAGGTATACAAATGTTAAATGAAAATGATATACTATTATTGCTTGGTAAAGGACATGAAGAGTACCAAATAATTAAAAATAAAAGAAAATATTTTAGTGATAAAAATACGGTTCTTAAATATATTAGGAGATGATAATGTGTTAATATTAGCAAAATCAGCCTTAGCTTTATTGATTGGTTTTATAACAAGTGTAACGTTTGGCTATTTTTTTATCAAATTTTTAAAAAGAGTGAATATAAGACAAACGGTTAGTGTTTTTCTAGAAGAAAGACATAAGAAAAAAGAAGGTATTCCAACAATGGGAGGATTTATATTTATAATTCCTACTATAGTTACTGCAATTATCTTGCTTTTTATGAACAAAATAGAATTTTCAAATAATCTTCTCATTGTTTTGTTTGTCTTTGTTTTTTATGCTTTATTAGGTTTTATTGATGACTATTTAATAATAAAAAGGCATGATAATGAAGGATTAACAGAAATTCAAAAACTGTTTGGACAATTATTAATTGCTTTAGTATTTTTCTATATATACATTAAAAGTGGAAATGATCCACATTTAACTATTTATACATTGGGTATTAATATTGATATGGGATGGTTTTATGGAGTATTTTTACTTTTTGTATTAGTAGCAAGTTCTAATGCGGTTAATTTAACAGATGGTTTAGATGGACTAGCTGGTGGTTTATCGGCGATTGCCTTTTTGGCTTTAGGTATAATTAGTTGGGGCTCTACTGGGATACAAGGTAGTGGTGATATTGCTGTATTTTGTTTTATCTTAGTTGGTGCTTTAATAGGCTTTTTGATGTTCAATACATATCCAGCCAAAGTGTTTATGGGTGATGTTGGTTCTTTATCTTTAGGAGCGACTCTTGCTAGTGTAGCTATAATAACTAGTCATGAAATTACATTTATAGTAATAATGGGTGTTTTTATAGTTGAAACGTTAGTTGCGATTATTCAACAAATATCAATAATTTATTTCCATAAAAAAGTATTTTTAATGGCGCCACTTCATCATCATTTTGAAAAGTTAGGCTGGCATGAAACAGATATTGTTAAATTGTTTTGGACTTGTGGTTTAATTTTAAGTATGGCAGCAATATCTTTTGGTGTATGGATTTAACTTGAAAATACTTATCATTTATGATATTATTTAGTTAGTGGTGATTATATGAAAAAGAAATTTATTATGTTACTTATATTATTAACTTTGTTTATACCAGTGAGTACTAAAGCATTTGATTTGAATTTATTTCAAGTACTAGATGGTTGTGATGCAGTTGGTAGTGAATTAAACACTTGGCTTAAGAACGCATTTAAATTTGTGGAGTTTGCTGGTGTTGGACTAGCTATAGTTTTAACAGCGGTAGATTTTATTCAAGTTATAGGCGGTTCTAAAGATGATGATTTAAAAAATGCTTTTAGTAGAACTGTAAAAAGATTAATTGCAGTAGTTTTATTGCTTTTAACATCTGTTTTTGTAGGATGGATAATCGATATAGTTGCGCCTGTTTCAGATGTAAATATACCTGATTGTGTAGAAGGGGTCTAGATATATGAATTTAGAAAAATTAAATCCAGAAAAAAAATTGAAAATTATATTTATGGGTACACCAGATTTTGCTGTACCTGTTTTGAAGGCTTTAGATGATAATTATAAAGTTTCATGTGTAATTACTCAACCTGATAGAATGGTTGGTAGGAAACAAGAAATGGTACATCCTCCAGTTAAAGTAGAAGCTGACAAACGTGTTATACTAACATTACAACCAGAAAAAATTAAAGATGTTGTTGAAGAAGTAAAGCATATTAATCCTGATTTGATTGTAACATGTGCTTATGGACAAATTGTACCTAAAGAAATATTGGATATTCCAAGACTTGGTTGTATAAATGTCCATGCTTCATTACTTCCTAAATTAAGAGGTGGAGCCCCTATTCATAGAGCTATTATGGATGGGCACAGTAAAACTGGTATCACTATTATGTATATGAATGAAAAAATGGATGATGGTGATATTATTTCACAAGTAGAAACTCCTATTCTTGATACTGATACTGCAAGTAGTTTACATGACAAATTAAGCGTATTAGGAGCTAAATTATTGATAGAAACATTACCATCTATTATTAATGGAACAAATAGTAGAACAAAGCAAAATAGAGATGAAGTAACTTTTGCTTTTACAATTAAAAGAGAAGATGAAAGAATAGATTTCTCTAAAACAAAAAGAGATATTCATAATCAAATAAGAGGTTTAAATTCTTGGCCAGGAGCCTACTGTCTATATGAAGGAAAAATATTAAAAGTATGGAATAGTTATGTAACTGATAATTATTTTCCTGCTATGTTTGATGGACAAATAACTAATATATATGACAATGGATTTGGAGTTAAGGTTTCAAATGGTGAAATTGTTTTTACTGAAGTTCAACTAGAAGGTAAAAATAAAATGAGCGCTAAGGAATTCTTAAATGGAGTTAATAAAGAAGAATTTATTGGCAGAGTATTAGATTAGAAGCTTATGCTTCTTTTTTTATAAATAAAAAAAGTTGTTTTTGACAACTTTGAAAAGAGAAAACACTTAAAAGTTTTGGGTATTTTATATTGCTTGTTAACAGTAAGCATTAATAGTGAGTGTATTGTAATAAATTTACAAATTTATATTTTATTTAAGAGAGTTTTGTATGTTGTAAATTTCCTCTTTTCAAATACATTATAGTTTGTATTTGTGTTTAAATAATGATAGAATTGTCAAAAATTATGTGATTGTTTTACACTGGTTTACATTTACTTGTTATTAGTGATTTACTATACTATATAAATTATGTTATAATATAGTTGTATTAATTGACTTTTTGATGTAAATATGTTAGAGTACTTGAAATGAAAGAGGGACAAATATGGCAGAAAATAAAGAAAAAAATGAAAATGTAAAAAAAAGTAAAAAAGTTGATGGCAGATATAGATGTTTTTTAGGCTCTATTTATAATGTTCAAAATTCTAAAGTTTTAGTTGCGGAAAATGTTATTTCACGTAAACCTGTTATAATAAAAATGGGAACATCTTTTAAACCTTTCTATGTAGTAAAAGCTGTAGTTAATGCTTCAAATGTAGCTACTCCTGGAAGTTTTGCTGAACCTTTAAAGGCAAGTTCAAAAGAAGGATTTGATGTTGGATGCTTTTTCAGTTGGACTTCTACTATAGTAGATCCTATAAAATATGTTTATTCTTCCGATAATGTTGGGAAAATCTTTGATGCACTTTTATTGCAAGGATTAAAGAATTATATAAAAGAAAGAGATTATGTAACATTGTCAAAGAAAAACTTTGATATAAATGCTAAGGGTGCTGCAGAAGTATTAAAAAAAGATTTAGAAGAATTTGAACAAAAATATGGTATAAGAATAAATGAGATTAGATTAACTGATATAATTCCACCAAAAGAGTATGAAGAAGCTAGCAGACAAAGAGAAGCTCAAAGAGCTGAAAATGAAAGAAGATTATTAGAAACTAAGAACGAAAATGAAAGAAGAGAATTAGAAGCACAAAGCAAATTAAAAGTTTCTCAGTTATATGAAGAAATTGCCACTCATGAGGGTGTTGCTAAAGCTAATTCTTTAAGAGAAATTCAAAAATCTAACTTGACTCCACAAGAAGCTGCTAATTATGATATTGAGTCTAGATACGCTGATAAAACACAAACTGTAATTAGAAATAGTGGAAATAATGGTTTTACTTTTCCAGTTAATCCAATAGATGATAAAGCTAAAACAAGATAAAGTGTTTGAATAGACACTTTTTTTGTCATAACTATATATCTATAATTGACTTTATAGACAAATATAGTGTATTATATTTATAGTAAATTATTCTATTTAGAGATGAGTGATTATATGAAAAAACTTATATATATGTTTAGTACATTAATATTGTGTTTTGCTTTTATGAATGATGTTAGTGCAGCTAATTATAAAGTATGTGTTTATGACAAGTGGGCAGATAATGCCATTCAAGGAGCTTTGCACGTAGTTGGTTCAAAAGTTAAATTTGATATGTATAGAGCTGGTGATGAAGGATTTTTACCTTTTATATTTGATAATAAGCTAGAAGAAAGTAAATTTGTTTATAATGGTGCTGGTGCTAATGCACCTACGGGTGTTAATTCAACGCATGATGCCTTATCAGATCCTAATTATTTAATTACAAAGTGTCCACAACAACTTTGTGAATGTGGTGATAAAGTTTATATTGAGGAAGGAACTTGTTCAAATTGTGCTTTTGGATTAGGAACATATCATTTAAAAAAAGAATTAAGAGAAGCTGATGTTGGAGGCCTTGATGAATTGTTAGCGTATAAATTCGGTAATGCTAATCCATCTAAACTGACATACACTACAGCTTTAAATGGTGGATGTCCAAGCGATGTTCCTGCTTTTAAATTGTTAAAGTATGCTTATGAAATATTAAAAATTGGTGCTCCACTTACTTTGGTTGTTTTTGCTACTATTGACATGGCAAAAGCAGCAGCTACTTCTGACGAGAGTACTATAAAGAAAACACAAAAGCATTGTTTAAAAAGATTTGCAGCAGCAGTTATAGTTTTATTAAGCTTTGTTATTGTGGAAATGATTATTAATATTGTTTCAGGTGGTTCTGAAGTAATGAGTTGTATAGATCAACTTTTGAATTAGAAAAAGGTGGTGTAATATGAGTACAGGCTCAGTTACAAGTGTATTTAGAAATTTATTTTTACTTATTGATACTGGTGTGTATTGGCTAGTTGATCAAGCTTACTGGCTTTTTTCTATGTTATCAGAAGCTTCCATTTTTACTCAAACACAAATTGAAAGCTTTGCTAGTAGAATTTATGTTTTAGTTAGTATAATCATGTTTTTTAAGCTTGGCTTTTCCTTTATAAATTATATTATAAATCCTGACTCTTTTACTGATAAGCAAAAGGGTGGAGCGGCTCTTATTAAAAAAATTGTAATAACTATGGCACTATTAGTTAGTGTACCTACTATTTTTAATGAAGCTTATTATTTACAAAAAATTATATTTCAAAATCATGTTATTGATAAAGTTTTACTTGGTGATACATCTAGTCAAACTGATGATGCCAATAAAAATAATGCTATTTCAACTTACGCTTTTTTAACATTTTTTAAACCTACATCTTATTTAGAAGAATGTAGAACATATGAAGGTGTGTCAATTTCTGCTGCATGTGAAGCAGCACTTAATAAGGAAGATACAACTAATCATAATCCCGGTACAGCATATAAAGCTGCTTTGGCTAATTATGATTTAAAAACAATTATGCAATCTGAAATTGCTAATACTACTGGTATTTTTACTTCTAATAGTGGTGGAGATTTTTATAAAGCAGATGCTTTCTATTTGTTTGATTATAATTATCCAATATCTACAGTAGTTGGAGGCTTTTTAGCTTGGATTATGATTGGCTTTTGTTTAGATTTGGCAGTAAGGTCAGTTAAATTAAGCTTTTTACAAATCATTGCACCTATCCCAATTATTTTGTCACTATCGCCTCAACAAAAAAACAACACTTTAGCTAACTGGGGAAAAGAATGTGTTTCAACGTGGGCTAGTTTATTTATTAGAGTTTTGGTAATAACATTTGCACTAAGTGCAATTATTACTATTAATACAGATGGTGGTATTTTCTCATTTGTAACTGGTGGAACTAATCAGTTCTCTATGGTTACAGTGTTTGTTATGCTTGGAATATTGTTATTTGCTAAAGAATTCCCTAAACTACTTGAAGATATATTAGGCATTAAGGGTGCTGGTAAAATGACATTTAATGCATTCAAAAAATTAGGTTCTGTTCCATTAGTTGGTGGACTTGCTACAGCAGGTGCAACTGCACTTGGAGGTGCAGGTATGATAGCTGGTAGAGCTGCTTGGGGAACTGCTAAATCATTGTTTAAAGGAACAGGTAGCGCTATTAAAGGTGAAAAATTTGGTACAGGATTTAAAGAAGGAATGGGTGAAACTGGTGAGAGAATAGGTGCTCGTTGGCATGCCCTTGGTTCATCTGCTAAAGAAAAGATTACTTCCGCTGGTTTAAAAGGTACTGATAAATTAGGTGGAAATATGCATAAAGCATATCAAGAAAACTTTAGAAGTAAGGACTATAAGAAAACAAGAGAAGAATATAAAGAGGGAGAAAGATTATATCAAAGGACATTGACAAATGGAGCAGTTGATGATAAAAAGAAATATGACATATATAGTTCTAAAGACTTTGGTGCTAAAGTAGAAACAATGGATAAGGCCAAGGAAAGAAGAGATACAATTGCTGGCGAATATGAAAAAATGAAAATGCGTTATGAATCTGGAGAAGAAGTTCAATATAGAGAGGGTAATAAAACATATAATGGTGCTGAAGCTGTAAATAAAGCAAGAATTGCATCTGCAAAAGCTGCAGCTGATTATGATAAATCAAAGGCAGACTTTGATAAAATCAAAATTCAACATAAAGCTGATGCTGAAAGATATGCAGCATTTAGTGCAGCAGAAGATAGACATAAAGTTCAATCTAACGTTTCTAGTTATGTTACTACCGTTGAAGAAATTAAAAGAAAAGCAAAAGAAGAAGGAAAAGAAAACGGAACAATCGTGTTGCCAGAATTTGATCAAACTGGTGTTTCTAATACAAACAGAAATCAACAATTACAAGATTCTATTACAGCAGCTATTCGTGAAGGTTTTACAAATATGCAGGGTAATGGAGCTCCACAACCATCTAATAATCAACAAACTAGACCTAGTGGTATAGTTGATAGTAGTGGTAGACCAATATCTTCTGGAAACTCACAAGCAAGTGGACAAGTTAATAGACCAATCAATACAAATAATAATAGTCAACCTTCTAATCACAATAATCAAAATATAATTGATGATGATCATAGAGGTTTCTAATAAAAAGGGTGTGATACTAAATGAATCAATTTTTAATACCAGCCAATTCAAAAAAATCAATGTTAATATTTGGTATATTTAGACCAATAGATTTGATAATATTTGGTTGTGGTGCATTAGCTACAGTATTAATGCTAATAATAATTAAATCAAGTTCAATACCAATAGTAGTTATAAAATTACTACCATTATTGACAACTGCTTTATTAGTTTTCCCTGTAGCTAACTATCACAATACATTAACAGTTTTAGTATTAATTTATCAATTCTATACAACAAGACAAAAGTTTATATGGAAAGGTTGGTGTGCAAATGGCACAAAAAATAAATCAAAGTAAATTTACTGAAGATAATGTACCAGTAAGAAATATAATAAATGGTATGATTGTTTTAGATAATGATTTTAAAGTAACAGGTATTAAAATACAACCAAGAAACATATTTATAACAGATCCATATACACAAAATGCTATAATCGATAATTTAAAAATTGTTTATAATACAATTAATTATGAATTTTGGCTAGTGGTTGCTGATAGACCTGTAGATATACAAGTTTATATATCAGAATTACAAATGCAATTTAATAAAGAACAAAATCCGGCTAGAAGAAAAATAATATTAGAGGATTTAAATAAGTGTGATTACTTTATAAATAATGATATAGTTGATACAGAATATTATTTGTTATTTAAAGAAAAAAATACTGATGAAATTAATAAAAGAATTCGTAATTTAATAACACATTTTGCTAATGCTGGATTAACAACCACTCAAACAAGTAATGAAGATTTAAGAATAATTTTGGATAATTTCTTAAATGGTGGTGTACAAACTACATTTGGAACGGTAGGTGTTAAATAATGTCTTTAAAATCAGAAATAGCTCCTAAAGGTTTACAATTTAGACCAGCAGATATTATTATAGGTGATAAGTATACTACAGTAATGTCAGTAATTAGTTATCCTAAATTTATATCACCTGGTTTTCTTGCTGATTTAACCAGTATTCCAGGAATTAAAATTGTAATTAAACATATACCAGTACCATTTAGTGTAATTAGTAAAATGCTAAATAAAGAAATTGCAGATTTAAAACAACGATATCAAGATGAAAATGATAAAACAATTCAAGAAAGAATTAGACAAGATTATGAGTCACTTGAATATTTTATTCAACAATTAGCGGCTACACAATCAGCAATCTATGATTTTCAAATGCATGTAGTAGTTTCTGCTGATTCAGAAGAAGCTTTGGCTATAAAAAAAGTTCAAGTTAAAAATTATATTGAATCAATGGAAATGCGTGCAGTTTCATTAAGATTTCAACAAGAACAGGTATTTAAATCAATTCTACCTATATATCCTAAACAAGATGTAGAAGATAGAATAGGTACACCAATACCATCGCCTACAATTGCGGCAATGTATCCATTTATATTTGACAGTATAAAAGACCCAGGCTTATCAACTCTTCTTGGCGTAGATTTTTCTGGAGGTGTTATCCTATTTAATCAATTCTTATATCAAATAAGAAAAGAGCATAACAGAAATAATGCAAATATGATTATTTTAGGTACATCTGGTAGTGGTAAATCAACTGCTGCAAAATTACTTTTACGTGCTAATTTTAGAAATGGTCATCAAATTGTCGTAATAGATCCAGAAGGAGAACTTTCAGAAATGACAAGATTATATGGAGGAGATTTCATTGATCTTGGTAAAGGTGGAGAATATGGTATGGTAAATCCACTTGATATTACACTTGACGTTGATGAAGAAGATTTAAAATCTGGACTTGGTTATACTGTACTTACAAGAACACTTCAAAACTTAAAAGCTTTTATGAAATATTATGATCCTAGTATTGAAGAGGATGTTCTTACAATGTTCAGCGAAATTGCACAAGATACTTATCGTAGATTTGGTATAGATTTTAATAGTGATTTAACAAGATTTGGTAAAGATGATATTCCTACATTTAAGGATGTATATGCAACAATTAAAGGTAAGCTATTATCAATGCCAGATAGAACACATGAAAAAGATATTTTGGAAAGACTTGAATTAAAAGTTAGACCAATTGTTAAAGAACTTAAATATTATTTCGATGGTCATACAACGATAAAGACAAATAGTGATTTTATAGTATTTAACATAAAAGAATTAATGAATGCTGATACGAATGTAAAAAATGCTTTATTCTTTAATATATTGAAATATGCTTGGGGACTAACTCTAGATAAAAGAGTTAATACTATATTAATGGTAGATGAAGCCCATATATTATTAAGTGATCAAAATACTTTAGGTGCTGACTTCTTAGCACAAATTCAAAGACGTGCAAGAAAGTATAATACAGGTACTATTATTATCACTCAGCAACCTAGTGACTTCTGTGATAGAGCAGTAATAACACAAGGTAAAGCAATATTTGATAATGCATCTTATTATTTAGTAATGGGACTAAAAAAACAAGCTGTTGAAGATTTGTCACTACTTATAGATTTAAATGAAAACGAAAAAGAAAATATTAAAAAATATAATCAAGGAGACGCTTTATTTGTATGCGGAAGTAGACGTATGAGAATAAGAGTTGTTCTTACTGAAAGAGAATTAGATTCTTTCGGAAGTGGTGGCGGATTATAAAAAAAAGCAAACTTAATGGTGAACTGCACCCATTAGAGTAGACACAATTAAAAAAGCAGTTTAAAGAAAGTGATATAATACACTTCCGAAAGGAGGTGTATTTTTTATGGCTTCAAAAGGACAAAAATTTGTTTCATATTCATTAGAGTTCAAAAATGAA
>JALELF010000051.1 GCA_022771715.1 Bacillota bacterium | reverse complement strand
TACTCCTTCAGCACTTCTTTTAAAAGATTCTTTTTTAGAGTCTTCTATTATTCCTGTTATTATTGGAGTAGCTATAACAGCTATTATAGCTAGTATTACTATTACCGCCAATAATTCTATAAGGGTAAATCCTTTATTTTGTCTACAAAATAAATTTGACTTGCCCCTCCTCCATTTACTTTTTGTAAACATTATAATCATTCCCTTCTATTAGTTTACATCAACATAAGTATAATACATTTCTCTTTTATAAACAATATTTTTATAAAAATAAGTTTTTTAGTTTACAGTTTAACAAATGTACTAACCTAAAACATAATAGTCACCATAAATTTCTATATTATCATTTTGTATTCTAATAAATGAATTATCGGGTAAAGCATATATTCTTTGATATTTACTTACTAATAATATTTCCTTTAAATTATCTATATTATTAATATCTAAATGAGGATAAATATGAATATTAACTAAATTAAGTCCTTCATAAGTTATTATTTCATTATCCCAATAAGTAATTTTATTAGCTTGATTTATTGCTCCTGCACTTACACCAATTATTATTTTATTATAATTATTAAGTAATTTTTTTAAATTAAATTTATTTATATTTTCAATTTGTCTTTGTGGATTACCTCCTGTGATATATATAACATCAGAGTCCGCTATTATTGTTTTTAATGAAGGTATATTTGTTCTATTATCAATCGTATATATTTTTTTAAATTCAATATCAATTTTTTTGAAAAAAACTAAAATCATATTAATAAACTCATCATTTTTTTCATAACTATTAAAATCCGATGTAATAAAAGTAATAGTTGAATTATTTTTTATATCATTTTTTAAACATAAAGCTTGTTTTTCAGTAAAACCATTTTTCTTATCTACGCTACTAAATAAATAGTTTATTTTGTTTTCCATAAACATCTACTCCTTGCCTGAATTATATAATATGTATATAAATATATCAACATCTTTATGAAAAAAAACCTACTCATTTGTAGATTTCCATTTCCAATTTCTTACTTCATCCATATCTATGCCATATTCTCTTATATAAGCACTATGCTCTAATAATTTTTCCTTACACCATTCATTTAATGATGCTCTTCTATCACCTAATTTATCTAAATATTTTAAAGCATCCATTACTAAATGATACCTATCTAATTCGTTTTGAACCCTCATATCAAATGGTGTAGTAATTGTTCCTTCTTCTTTATAGCCATGAACATGTAAATTCTTATTTTCTCTTTTATAAGTTAACTGATGAATTAAATTGCCATAGCCATGGAATGCAAAGATAATTGGCTTATCTTTAGTAAATAACATATCATATTCACTCTCTGTAAGCCCATGTGGATGATTAGATTCTAACTTCATCAAATCAACAACATTAATTACACGAATCTTTATTTCTGGGAATTTGTCATTTAAAATTGAAACAGCTGCCAAAGTCTCTAAAGTTGGAGTATCACCTGCACAAGCCATAATAATATCTGGTTCATAACCATCATCATTACTAGCCCATTTCCATATACCAATCCCTGCTGTGCAATGTTTAACTGCTTCTTCCATAGTTAACCATTGTGGTCTTTCATGCTTACTTGCAACTATAACATTTATATAATTCCTACTTTTAATACAATGATCAAAACAAGAAAGTAACATATTAGCATCTGCTGGTAGATATATTCTTACTATATCAGCTTTTTTAGTCACTAAATGATTTAAAAATCCTGGATCTTGATGTGTATAACCATTGTGATCTTGTTGCCAAATATGACTAGTTAAAACATAATTTAAAGAAGCTATTTCTCTTCGCCAAGGACGTTCACTAGTTACCTTTAACCATTTAGCATGTTGACTTGCCATAGAATCTACTATTCTAACAAAAGCCTCATCGCTGTGAAAAAATCCATGTCTTCCTGTTAACAAATAACCTTCTAACATACCTTCACACATGTGCTCTGAAAGATATGAATCTAATACTCTACCATCATTACTTAGAAATTCATCATAACTATATTTGTTTCCCATAAATTGTCTATTTGTTACATCAAATATATAATTAAGTCTATTGGACAATGCTTCATCTGGTCCAAATACCCTAAAATTTCTATTTTCTTCATTTAATCTAATTAATTCTTTTATATATCTTCCAAGTTCTTTCATATCTTGGCAAATAGTTTCACCCCTTTTTACATCAACTGCAAAATCTTTAAAATCAGGGGTTCTAAGTTCCTTTAGCAAAATTCCACCATTAGTCACATGATTAGCGCTCATTCTTCTATTTCCAACCGGGTGCATTTTTTCTAACTCTTCTACTAATTTGCCATTTTCATCAAACAACTCTTCAGGATGATAACTCCTTAACCAATTTTCTAATATTTCTAAATTTTCAGGATTGTTTCTTGAAATAGGAATAGGCACTTGGTGGGCTCTAAATGTTCCTTCAATAACGCTTCCTTTTACTTCTTTAGGACCTGTCCAACCTTTTTTTGTTTTTAATATTATCATTGGCCATATAGGTCTTTTATCTGTTATATTAGCGTCTTCTTTTATTTTCTTTATTTTTTCTATAACTGTATCTAATGTATAAGCCATTTTCTGATGAATATTTTCACTATCATCTACTACAAATGGTTCGTAACCACAACCTTTAAAGAAATCAATTAATTCCTCATCACTAATTCGCGCAAATATCGTAGGATTTGCTATTTTATAACCATTTAAATGTAATATTGGAAGTACTACACCGTCTGTTTTAGGATTTAAAAATTTATTACCATGCCATGAAGTCGCAAGTGGTCCCGTTTCAGCTTCACCATCGCCTACTACACATGCCGCAATTAAATCAGGATTATCAAGTACTGCACCAAAAGCATGAGCTAAACTATAACCAAGTTCTCCACCTTCATTAATTGAACCTGGTGTTTCTGGAGCAACGTGACTTGAAATACCACCTGGAAAACTAAATTGTTTAAACAATTTTTTTAATCCTTCTGCATCTTTACTAATATTAGGATATACCTCACTATATGTTCCTTCTAAATAAGCATTAGCTACCATAGCATTGCCACCATGACCTGGACCTGATATGTATATCATATTTAAATCATATTTATTTATTATTCTATTTAAATGTGTATAAATAAAATTTTGTCCTGGTACTGTTCCCCAGTGCCCTACTATATTTCTTTTTATATCTTCTATTTTTAACGGTCTATTTAATAGTGGATTATCTAATAAATATAATTGACACGCTGATAAGTAATTAAGTGCTCTTAAATATTTATCTATATTTTGTAATTCTTCTTGTGTTAAAACTTCTTTCATATTATCCTCCTACTATTAAGTATACGATTGCAAGCATGCGTGTGTCAACAATTTTCATCAGAAAAAGTATTATAATACATGAAAAAAGATAGCAACTAAGGCTACCCTTATATCATTAATTATTTAGCTTGGTAATTAGAACCACTTAAATGTTGTTCACCCATTTTAACTAATCTCTTAGTGATTTCACCACCAACTGATCCATTAGCACGGCTAGTAGCATCTGGTCCCATTGTAACACCTAATTCATTAGCTATTTCATATTTCATTTGTTCGATAGCTTGTTTAGCACCAGGTACTACAAATTTACTATTTAATTTGTTATTCATTGTACTCACCTCCTGTACACTATTAGAATGCACAAGAAGTTATTTTTAATTCATTTTTTTTAATGGTAATTTTTGGGTTTTATAGCAAGTCTTCAAATTCAGACTTATTTGTTATAGTAATTGTTTCCATATTGTTAATACATTCATTTATTAATGTTTCATAATCTATTAGCTGCTCAAACGAAACAGCTTTATTTATATCAGGATTAATAACGGGATGTCTTGGCACAAAAATAGTACAGCAATCTTCATAAGGTAAAATACTAGTTTCATAAGTTCCTATTTTTTTAGCTATATTTATTATTTCTAATTTATCTAAACAAGCGACTGGTCTTATAATCGGATAATTGGTTACACTATTAATAACGTTCATACTAGTCAAAGTTTGACTAGCAACTTGTCCTATACTCTCACCATTTATAATAACTTTGCAATTTCTTTTTTTAGCTACTTTGAATGCTATTCTATACATCATTCTTCTTAAAATGGTTATCATATATGTATCATCTATATTTTTATAAATTTCTTCCTGTAATTTCGTAAAAGGAATAATATGTATTTTTATATTTTTTGAATATTCATTTAAAATACTAGCTAATTTAATAACTTTTTCTTTAGCAAGTAAACTTGTATGTGGAGGAGATTCAAAATATAAACACTCTAAATCAACTCCTCTTTTTAAAGCCAAATAACCAGCAACTGGAGAATCAATTCCGCCACTAAGCATTAGTAAGCCTTTTCCTTCTATACCTACAGGATATCCGCCAATACCATTTATTTCTTTGGTATAAATAAATGTTTTATCTCTTCTTATTTCTATATTGACATATATATCAGGATTATGAACATCTACCTTACACTCTAGATTCTTTAAAATAAAACCACCTATTATGTTATTAACATCATTACTTTTAATAGGATATGCTTTATCACTTCTTTTAGTAACTATTTTAAAAGTATTAAATTTTTCATTTTTCAAAATTTCTAATGTTTTTTCTTTTATGCTTTCAATATTATTATCAACAGGATGGCATATTACTATACCATGTATTCCAAAAACTTTATTAAGTCTTTCTACTACTTCATCTAAGTGTGCTTCACTAACATATATAAACATTCTAGACTGATCATATTTAATTTCTAAATTTAAATCATTTATTTGTTTTAAAATGTTGTTATTTAATTTTTTTATAAATTGATTACGATTACTTTTTTTAGTAGTTAATTCACCATATTTAATTAATATAATTTTTTCCATATTAAACACCCACAAACAATTTTATCAAAAAAAAGAATAGATAGCAATCTATCCTAGAAGAGAATTTAGTTTTTCTAAGATATTTGGCTCTATTCTATTTAAATAGTTAATTG
This sequence comes from Bacillota bacterium, assembly GCA_022771715.1. GTDB lineage: Bacteria > Bacillota_I > Bacilli_A > RF39 > UBA660 > JALELF01. The sequence continues at coordinate 9,634 of JALELF010000051.1, read as the reverse complement.
TTACTTCAAAAGATTTTTGATACTCACCTTTATAGAAAAGTATTTCTGAATAAGTAATTGTTTTATCTAATTCTTCATAACTAGATCTATATCTATTACCATATACAATAGCCATTTCAGCAAATTTTGCTTGTTTAGTTATTTCTTTAGCACGCGCTAATAATTTAAAAACTAAATCTCTAGCTGTATCTACTCTTGTATTTAAAGTAGAAACAGTTATTGGCTTTTGTTCTAATTCTTTTATTATTTCCTTTATAGCACTAGCTGCTTCACTAAGTTCTGTATAATAAACTTTAGGTATAATTGGTAAATTATATTCGTTTATTTGCTTTCTAGCATCTTTTAAAATCAATTTTATTTCTTCTAATTGTTCTCTTGCTCTTGCTTCGTCTTCTTTCATATTACCAATTGAATCTAATGTTTCATCTAATCTATTTTCTGATTTGTTTAGCTTATTAGTTAAAATCTCTATTTCAGAAATTAATTTAGAATAAGCAAAAGCATTATTACTTGTATGAACTAATAAAGAACGATAATCTTTATTTAAAGAATCTAACTCATTTTTTATACTTTTTAATGTAGAAACATTTTCATCTGATAAACTATAGTATTGTTTAATTTCATCTAGTTTATTAAATATATCGTTAATTAAGTTATTAACTTTATCTAAACGATTACTGAATAAATTTCTCGCATCTTCATAAATATTTCTACTATTTCTTTCCTTTTCAAAATCCATATATAATGAATCTAAATATTCATTTAGTATTTTTAATTCAAATGTATTGTCTTCTAAATTTAGAACTTTAGTTCTTGCACTTACGTCTTCTATTTTTTTGTTTGCTTCTTCTATATTGTATTCTACATTTAAATAGTCTAATTGATATCCTTGTTTTAACATGTTGTTGTATTCTTTTTCAATATCTTTTATTTTATTAGGAAGAACAGTTGTAGTCATTAAAACAATACTAGGTACTTCATCTACAACAAATTCCATATGTTTTAACATATCATCAATAGCTTTTATTATTTGCGTTACTTCTGAATATTCATTTTTTTCCATTGATGCTTCAAAATCTTCAAAGCGATGAGCTATATTTTCAAATTGCAAAGTAACTGATTTAGCTATTTCACCATATTCAGCTATATTTTCTGTATATTTTTGATACAAATCTCTATATTTAGCTTTTAAATTAGTAATTATTGCTCTATTTTTTTCATCACTAGTTGTTATTTCTTTAATTTCTCCTAATAATGAATCTGAATTAGTTTTAACTAAATATAATTCCATTTCTAGTTTAGCTAGTTTAAAATTTGTTCCTTTAAAATCTAATTGTGATAAAGAATACTCTGTTTCTAAAATCATATCAGTTAATTTAGGAATTTGCTCTTCTTTTATTTCATTAAGTCTAGCTTTCCAATCATTATACATTGCTTCTATTTTATCATTTTTTAAAAAAGATTCTATTTTAGCTAATTCAGGTGTTATAGGTGCACTATCTATAACGTTTTTTTCATATTCTAAATTATCTATCTTTTTCTTTAATTTTTTTCTTTTAAAGCTTTGCATTATATTTAAAGTCGTTACTATTAAAGTTGCTGGTACAAAAAACAAAATAAATCCAATTAAAAATGTTTTACTCAAGAATACCACCTCTATTATATAATATCACATTTATAAATTTTTTTCTCGCTTTTTTTACAAAAAGAGTGTTTTTTTTACACTCTTTTGTTATCTAGCATTTCTAATTACGACGATTCCGGAAGCGCCTTTGCCTCCCGTATATCCATCCTCCATTGCGCCACCGCCGCCACCTCCTGTATTTGCCGTAGCTGATTCTCCATTAGCATAGCCTTTGCCACCTTTACCGCCGCCGCCAGCTCCACCTTCTCCAGGCGTACCATTAGCTTCAGAACTACCGCCGCCGCCGCCAGCATATAGAACACCACTACTTTCAGCGAATTCTCTAGTTGTTGTTCCTTGTCCAGCTCCACCAGTATACGTAGAAGCGCCACCATTTGCTCCATCTGAACCTCCTGCTGCGGCCACTCCAGTACCGTTTTGCGTATTGGCACAAGAGCCACCACCGGAACCTCCCGCGCCACCACTTGAACCTGACTTACCACCTTTACCTCCTGCAGCATTAAATGTATCAAATGTTGTTGCTTCTCCATCACCGCCAGCGTGTTTTGAAGTACCACCACTTCCTCCTTGACCAATGGTAATATAATAACTTGGGTCTGCCATAGTTATATGTTTAACGGTTCTTGTATACCCTCCGCCGCCACCGGAACCATTATAACTACCGCCGCCGCCGCCGCCACCTACTAAGAAGATATCAATACCATTCTGGGCACTTCCTAAATTAGTAAAAGTTAAACGACCACTTGTTTTAAATTTTATTCGCCAACTTCCTTCACCTTCATCAATAAATTCATATTCTCCAGTATAAGTAAATTCTGGTGGAGATAGTATTTCTTTGTTCACAATTATATTTCTAATACCACTATATAATACGCCATTATAAGTAGCAGTATATGTAATTAAATATGTGCCAGCTACATCATTACTAAATTCTGGGTTTGATGTATAAGTTATAGTTGTATCTATTTTAGTATTATCATAGCTTACTAAATAAACACCATCTAATAAGTTTATTTTTTCACCTGCTTCGATTTCAATATTTTTAGGTGATACAACTAATTCTACATATTCACCATTTTGAACTAAAGAATTTTCTTCCACTTTATTTCTTACATCTTTTTTTATTTTTTGAAGTGTTAATTGACTATTTATTAATCCCATTAATAAAACAGTAAAAACCACTAGGAAAACAATTAATATTGCATACAAAAAACTAGTAATAGCAAACCCTTTTTGATTATTCCTCATATATAATCCTACTTTCTGTAACTATTATATAAAAAAAATACTACTTTTTCAAGTAGTATTATTTAGCTTGATACCAATTATTTCCGTAACTAACCTCTATCTTTAGTGGTACTCTTAATGTTACTACATTTTCCATAATATTAGTAAGTTCTTTTGTAAAAATATCTATTTCATCATTTGGAACATCAAATACTAATTCATCGTGTACCTGAATAAGCATTTTAGTTTTTAAATTTTTAGTTGTTATCATTTTGTCTACTTCAATCATAGCCATTTTAATTATATCAGCACTTGTTCCTTGAATTGGTGTATTTAAAGCAATTCTTTCTCCTTGTTGTCTTATCATATAATTTTTACTATCTAGTTCTTCTATTTTTCTCATTCTTCCAAACATTGTTTTAATAATATTGTCTTCATAAGCATCTTTTATAGTTCTATCCATATAGTCTTTTATACCAGGATATAAATTTAAATAATCTTCAATAAATTTTTTAGCTTCACTATTTGATAAACCAGTATTTTCAGCCAAACCATATTGACTAATTCCATATATGATACCAAAGTTAACCGCTTTTGCCATTCTTCTTTGTTCTTTAGTTACTAAATCTAAATCAACTTTAAAAATATCGCTAGCTGTTTTAGAATGTATATCAATATTATTTTTAAATGCTTCTATAAGAGATTCTACATTAGCCATATGAGCTAAAATACGAAGTTCTATTTGAGAATAATCACCACTTAATATAACTGAATCATTAGATGGTACAAATACTTTTCTTACTAGTTTTCCTTCTTCATATCTTATTGGTATGTTTTGCAAATTTGGTTCAATAGAAGAAAGTCTACCAGTTCTTGTTAAAGTTTGCGTAAATATTGTATGAACTTTTCCATCTTTTAAAATATAGCTTTTTAAACCATCTACATATGTTGACATCAATTTAGTAAGCATTCTATATTCTATTATACTATTTATAATTGGATGAGAATCCTTTAGTTTGTTTAAAACTTCAATACTTGTTGATAATTTTTTATTAGCTTTTAATCCCAATTTGTTGAATAAAATATCTCCTAATTGTTTAGGGCTTGATATATTAAACTCACATCCTGCTTGATTATAGATTGTTCTAGTAATTAAATCTATTTTTACATATAATTCTTTACCCATTTCTTCTAAAGCAACTGTATCAACTTTTATACCAGTATATTCCATTTTAGCAAGTACTTTTGATAGAGGCATTTCTATATTATAAAAAATATTATCTAATTTGTTTTCAGTTAATTTTTCCTTAAACTTTTCATATGTTTCATAAATAAATTTTGCTTTTTGTAAAGCTGTATAAGCAATAGTATTTATATCTGGTTCTTTTAATTTAGTCTTTCCATACATGTTTTCATAAAATGGTATATCGTATTTATATGTATTAGCTAAATAACTAATATCTTCTTTAGCATTCATATCTAATAAATAAGCCGCAATCATTGTATCAAAACATACATTATCTAAATCTATGTTATTCCATTTAAAAGCAACATTTAGTTTTTTATAATCATATGTATATTTTATATTATCTTTTAAAAATTTAGGATTTTGTTTTAAAACTTCTAGTGGTATAAATAAACTATTATCATTATTATAAACAGCAAGTCCTAATATTTTAGAAATGTGATAATTAGTTCCTAATATTTCTAAATATACAGCACAATTATCTTTTATATCTATTTCATCAATATTTTTTACAATTTGTACTTCTTTAGGTTTTGCGATTACCTCTTGTTGTTTTTTTAAAAATGAATAAAATTCTAATTCTTCATAAATAGCATTAAGTTTTTTATAATCAGCACCCTTATATACTACATCATTTATATTAATATCTAAAGGAACATTTTTTTCAATGATTGCTAATTGGTAACTAAACCTAGCATTATCTTCATCCATTAATAACTTATCTTTTAATCTTCCTTTTACTTTTTCTATATTATTATATAAATTATCAATCGTTTTATATTCTTGTAAAAGTTTTAAAGCTGTTTTTTCTCCTATTCCTTTTACACCAGGAATATTGTCAGAAGCATCACCCATAAGTGCTTTTAAATCTATTATATTTATTGGCTCTATACCATATTCTTTAACAAATGAATCATGATTATATCTAATATAATCTTTTTGTTTTAATAGTTTAATATCTATATCACTTGATATTAACTGTAATAAATCTTTGTCGCTACTTATAATTGTACCAATAAAATCAGGATCATCATCACAAAATTTGGCAAATGTTCCTATTATATCATCTGCTTCATAATTATCTATTTCATACCACTTTATTCCCATCGCATCCAATATAGATTTAGCAACTGGAAATTGTTGTTTTAACTCTACCGGTGTTTCCATTCTTCCACCTTTATAGTCTTCATATAAATTATGTCTAAATGTTTTTCCTTTATCAAACGCCACTATTATGTGAGTTGGTTTTTCTTCAGACACTATTTTATTCATCATGTTTGTAAATCCAAATAAAGCATTGGTTGGAAAACCTTTACTGTTTTTCATGAAATTACCGTTGTATGCTGTGGCATAATAACTTCTAAATACTAAATTATTGCCATCTACTAATATTATTTTTTCCATTGTATCATCCTTTACTGTTTTTTAATCAATTTAATTGTAGCATTTAACTGTTGGTTTGTGAACCTCACACGATTAAAAATCGTATGCTTCTAACATCGCTATTAGAATTTTCTCCATTTAATAATAATGCTATTATTAATGTAAAGAGACATAAACTCGGATAGTTCCTACCCTATATATTATTTAATAATTAGGCAAGTAACATTTCTATACCGTGCCAAAGGATATTGTTTGCTGCATTATAGTCCCTATTATGTAAATGATTACATTTAGGGCATTCCCAACTTCTTATGCTTAAATCTTTTGCTTCTTTGTTTTGATATCCACAGTTACTACATAATTGACTTGATGGATAATATCTACCTATTCTAATTAATTTTCTGTCGTACCATCTTGCTTTATATTCTAGCATATTAATAAATTTAGATATAGATATATCTCCAAGTATTTTTGCTATTTTCTTGTTTTGAAACATTTCTTTAACATTTAAGTCTTCTACTACTATAACTTGGTTTTCGTTTATAATATTAGTGCTTAATTTTTGTAAGAAATCATCTCTAACATTATTGCATTTATCATATAATTTATTAATTTTATTTTCTAATTTTTTATAATTATTACTATCTTTCTTTTTTAAAGAAAGATTCTTTTGTAATTTACCAATTTTATCATAAGTATTTATTAATTTTTTGGGAGAGTTATATACATTATTAGAACTATCATAAGCAAAATTATGAACTCCCATATCTATTCCTACTATATAACTATTAGTTTCTAATTTTTTTATTTCTTTTCTAACTAATATCATTACTTTATATTTATTATCACTATATTTTTTTACTGTAGCATTAATAATTGTACCTTCTGGTTTTCTATGTACTTTAGCAAATACTTTACCTATTTTAGGTAATTTAATATAGTTATCTAATACTTCGATATTATTATTTGTATAATTAGTTTTGTATGATTCTCCTTTGTTTTTCTTTTTAAATTTAGGTTTACCACCTAATTTATTCATATATCTCTTGGAAGCATTATCTAAATTATAAATAGCGTTACTAATAGCAAATTTATCTACTTCTTTTAACCAAGAATATTCTTGTTTTAATTCTCTGTTACAAATATTGTTATTTGTGTATTTTGAATTATATCCGTTTTTATTAAAATTATCTAAAAAATAATTATAGACAAATCTACAACAACCAAAAGTTTTAGCAATTAAAATCTTTTGTTCTTCAGTTGGATAAATTCTAAAACTATAAGTATATTCCATAAATAACACCTACTTTCCTTGATTAGAAATATATTCTTTAATATTTTCTTCTAGAGTATCACTAACAGTTGCAATAAAATAAGAATGATTCCATAAATGTCCGCCATATAACTGTTGTTTTAACTCTGGATATAATTTAAATAATAATCTTGCACTTGTTCCTTTTAATCTTTTTACAATAGTAGGAATATAATGTTGCGGTTTGCAGCTAATTAACAAATGAACGTGATCTAAGTCTGTATTTATTTCCATTATTTTAAAATCCATTTCTTGTGACAATAATATAAATATTTGCAAGAGAGAATCTTTAACTTTATCTATTAATATTTTTTTACGATATTTTACACAAAATACTACGTGGTATTCTATACCATATACATATCCTCTTCCTTTAGAAATAATCATATTATCACCATAATAATCATACCATATGTAAAACTAAAAGTAAATGTTTTTAGAAATAATAAAAGAAAAATCTAACTCACGAATTAATTCACGAGAGTGCGATTTTTATTTTCTTCAAGTAATACACTTTCTATATATTTAAAAAAATAGCTAGTTTTGTCTATTTAATAGTATAAATATGTCTATTAGTATAAAATAAATATGGGTGATAATATGCATAAGGTTAATAAATATCATGTTGATTACTTAATTTTAATACCGCTTATAATGTTTTCTATTATTAGTATTATCACTATCTATAGTGCTAGTAATTTACTTCCTAGTTATATGAATTCAATTGTTTTTAAGCAAATAATATGGTATATATTAGGATTTATTGTTGCTTATTCTATTATGTTTATAGGTAATAAATTTATTTACAATAATATTTGGTTTATATATGTAATTGGTATTATTAGTTTAATATGTCTTTTGTTATTTGCTAAACCGATTAATGAAGCTAAGTGTTGGTTTACTTTACCTTTTAATATAGGTAACATTCAGCCTAGTGAATTTATGAAAATTATTCTTATTTTTACTTTAAGTAGAGTTATTAATGATTTTAATCAAAAATATAGTAGTCCTACTCTAAAAGAAGAATTTTATTTTTTATTAAAAGTTGGTGTTATTGTTTTTATTCCAAGCTTTTTAACTTTTTTACAACCTGATACTGGTGTTGTATTGATATATTTATTAATAACTATATTTATGCTTTTCTCATCTGGTATAAGATATAGATGGTTTATATTTTTATTTAGTGGATTATTTGTTTGTATTATTTTAATACTAGGATTATATTTTATTAATAATGATTTATTTATTAAGTTATTGGGTACTAATTTCTTTTTAAGAATTGATAGATTATTAGATTGGAAGAAAAAAGAAGGCTATCAACTAGAAAATGGTTTAATTGCGATTGGTTCTGGTGGATTATTAGGTTTTGGAATAAATAAAACACCATTATATTTTCCAGAACCACAGACTGATTTTATATTTGCTGTGTTTGCTAATAACTTTGGATTTATTGGCGCTATATTTTTGCTAAGTTTAATTGTTATATTTGATATTAGACTTGTAACTATTGTATTAAAAAGTAAAAATAATGTTAATAAATATATTATGGCTGGTATTATAGGTATGTTAATATATCAACAATTTCAAAATATAGGTATGACTCTTGGTATAATGCCTATTACTGGTATTACTTTGCCATTCATTAGTTATGGTGGTTCTAGTTTAATAAGTTATATGATTATGGCAGGTGTTATATTTAATATATCTAATGAAACAATTAAATATTAAAATCGAATTCTTATTATTAAAGATTAATGTATTAAAAAAGCCATAATTTTGAGTTATTATGACTTTTTAGTTATTATAAATCGCTTACGCTCCACGGATGACGGCACGGAAAGAGAAGAACCCGACCGCGCTACCGCCGTCACCTCCAAAGACCCAAAGGCCTGCACTAGCACCGTTGCTGCAGGCGCCTCCGCGAAGAAGCCAAGGGTAGGCAGGAACTATAGACATAGTATAGTCATTATACCAACCACCAAATTCTACAGTTCCATAACATTTTCCGCCATTACAGCCTGTCGTTAAATCTACTTTAGTATTTTCTCCTGTTATTGTAAATGAATCATAATATTTTCTTTCTGGTAAAGCTAATCCATCTGTTTTTTCTGTTCCATCTTGAAGTTTGCCATTAAAGCCGCTATTATTACTTATATTATATCCAGAGCGTGGTTTTCCATCACTATCTAGTAATACTCCCATTACCCATTCACTTGCTCCACCATTCATATCATATACTCCTGTTATATTCATAGTTGTACTTGCTTTCACTCCTTCTTCACTATTATAAGTGCTTCCTGCTGTAGCACTTCCTGTTATATAACTACTACTATTATTTATACTTACTTCAGGACATGTACTATCACTAGGGCATCTTCCATATATTGATTGACTTAAAATGGCTACTGCATTCCATTCACTATTCTTCATCATACTTGTTTCTAAACTTAATGAGTTATTTATTCCTATTTTCTTTGCTGTTTCAAATTGCGTACTTACATTTTGACTTTTTAAAGACGTAATTCCTGGTTTTATAGTTGGATTATCAGCACTTCCTGTTGTTTCAAACTTTCCTACCCATATTCCTGAAAGATTTTCTTCACCAAACTTAAAAGCATCTTGGGTTCTATAGTTAGTTGGATTTCCTTCTGTATATGAAGCTGTTCCATTACTTTCTTCACTTACATTTGTAAATCTTATATCTACATATCCTGGGTTTGTTTTACTTTCACCATTAACACCAAAATTTCCCTTTAATGTATATTCATATCTTGGTATCCATACAAAGTAAGCGGCTATATCACTTTCTTCTATTTCATCA
>JALELF010000029.1 GCA_022771715.1 Bacillota bacterium | reverse complement strand
ATGTTTGGATGAAGATTATTTAAATTATTTAAAAGAAAATAATATTGAAGTGATAAACGGAGATATAAAAGTAGAAACAAAAGAACAATTTATAGCAATAAGAGATTATTATGTAAATTACTTAAAAAGTAATGAAGAACTGGCTGAACAAGTTGATTTAGATAATTATGATTATTTTTATAATTTGGGAGAATATGATTATGACGCAAGTGGATTAGTTGCTTTAAATATATTTTTATTGAACTCTCATATGATAAGTGATGAGTTAAAGCAAGAATTAATAGATGAGAAAATAGTTGTAGTCGGAGAACAATTGTTTTCTTGCGATTTGTATGCTGTAAATAGTTTTGCTACTAGTATTCCATATTATAATAGGGATTCAGTAAACACTGGTAGAGATTCATTTGTAACATTTAATCCGATTGTATTTGATGGAAAAATAAGAAAAATATATAATATGGTGGAAAATGATATGAAATCATGGAATAATAATGCTACAGCAAATGACTATATATCATTAGGTGATAAATATTTAATGTGTTTTTCTGATTTAGATGAAGATGCTGAGTTTAAGTATTCTGAATTAGATGTAATGAGTAAATATTATTTTCATCACTATATGATACCAATGGCTGATTTGTTAAAAAATAATTATCAGTATTGGCTTTACGTATCAGCTTCTATTCAAAGTGGCTTGCCTCATTCTATAAAAGATGAAATAAGAAATGTTACTCCTAAAGTAAAAGTCAAATAAAACTGAAAAAGTGTATAATTTGATAAAATTATATACTTTTTTTGTTGGTTTATTGAAAATAATAAAAATTTATGTTATCCTTTAGGGGAAGATAGATGAGGTGTTTTGTTTGAAAATTAGATTGGGTATTGTAGGGGTACTGAGTTTTGGGTTACTTTTAGGAAATGTAAGTGCTAAAACAGTAGTCGAAAATGCTTCTGTTTGCGAAGTTAATGAAATATATAGGGATGCATCTTCCATTGAAAACGCAATAGGTGATAAAGACTATTTAGATGATTTATTAGGTCATAAAACTTATTGCCCTGTTTATTGTGTGGAAGAAGATATTTTTACGTTTCCAGGTTATCGTCCTGTTGCCAATTCTGGAGGAAATTTTACTTGGACAATAGGTAAAGATATAGATGAAAATATATTACTCGGTTATACAGTCAATTTAAAAGGTAGAAGAAATTGCAGAACAAAAGTTAATTTAGATAAATGGATAAAAGACTATAATAAGATATTAGAACGTATAGAACAATTAATTAGTGAATTAAAGAAACCAATACAAACAGAAACACTATGTCCACCAAAGTTAGGAAGTAGAGGTTGTGGATATAGGATTGATACGGATTTCGGAAACTTTGATGCTGGAGGTCCAACTAGCTTTATTAACGCTGGTGGATTAGGAAATTATATATCTGATTCTCCTAATGGCGGTTCGAAAATAAGAATTAATGAACATTTTGGGCTTTTAGATAGTAATAGATTTATGAATGTCTATCAATATGTACCTGGTACTTTATGGGATGAAACAGGTTCAGTAGAATCAGATTTAGGGATTACTATTAAAGGATGGTCATATTGGTTTGAAAATCAAATAAAATATCAAACATGGTGTCCTTGTGAGTGGCGAAATGAAAGTTCGGCAAGTGAGCCTGAAGTAGGAGCAGATATAAGTTTGGGGAGCGTGAATAGTGAGGCGTTTGATGCTGCTTGTAATTGGGATAGTGAGCAATTGATTAATTCCGCCGCTAATAGTTATATTGGTAGAGAAAGTAAAACAGTTCCGAATACTAATGTGACATATACAAATAGTACGACAGTTTTACAATGTAGTAACGCCCATGGCGGAAGCGTATCATCTTGTAATGATTCAATATGGGGTGTACATGAAAGGCAAACTGAGGAACAAGCGGTAAGAACGCGAGTAGGTTGTAGTTTATCGGCCAATATATCATTATCATACGAAAGAAAAACGCGTAATATAAATAGTGGAACAGATTATTACTGTATATCTACTGGAACAACTTATAATACATCAAAAAAATGTACTGATGAATGTGGAATGGGAATGTGTATAACTAAAACAAGGTGGAAGCAAGAAACATATTATGAAATAACAGGTGCTGAGCCTATAAGAACATCAATAAAACGAAACATAACATCTATTGAACAAGAAAAATGTGTAGGAATATCTGGAGTAAGTGAAGTAAAAACAGATTGTATAACAGGACCATCTTGTCCAGCAGGATACCATATAGGATCAGATGAAATGTGTAATAAGACAAATACATCTGAATTAAGAACATGGCAATCTAAACAAAAATATATGTTAGATATTTTAGAAAATTGTAGTAAGTGGGATATAAATTACTATGATTTAGATACAGATGCATATATCGATTATGAAGAACCAGTATATGGTAGAATTGATAAAATGACTAGAGAAACATTATCAGAAAATAGTAAAGAAAATCATAAAGTAATGGCCAAAGATGATATAAACCTATCTTCATATATTCGTAATTGGAGTAATAGTGGAGCAAGTATACCATTTTATGTTTGTAATTTAGGAGCGTCATCTAGAAAATGTGAAAGACATACACAAAATTATTCTAAATACTGGATAAGTGAATATGGTAAAGAATATGAAAAAGAGTATGGTTATTATTTACCAGAAAAATTTTATAATTTTGTTTTACTTCCACAAGGAAAATCAGTTGATATATTACCACCTAATAGTACATATATTAAATACAATAGGTTTATAGATATAGGACACGCTAATTATCCAATACATTATAGTACCCCATCAAGAGAACCAAACTATCATTTAAATGTTATATTTGATAAAGTAGGATTGTATTCAAAATTTTCTAACGATGTATACAATAATAGATATACTGAAATTAATAATCAGCAAGTTGAAGTAATTGACTATAATGGTCAAAAGTTATTATATCAATGTGAATACAACGTAAAAGAAGGTTCACCTTATTGTCCAAGTAAAGGATGTAAGGAAGATGAATATGATTTAGGTAGTGTAAGAATAGTATATAGGCCAATATCATTAGAGTATCCATTTCCAGCAATGAGTGGTAATGGTAGAGATACAGGTTCAAATTGGTGCATAATTAATTCAGATAAAACAACTGATTGTAAAAACACCAATGAAAATGTTCAAAAATATATATTAAATAATAGAAATACAAGTGGAAATAATGTATATAAAAAAGAACCAATGTATACAATTACACTAAACCCTAGTTTAATAAAAGAAATAAGAAAATATAATGCTCAAACAAATTATGATGACTTCTATTTATATTGTAATGGTAAAAAGGGTAAAGAAGGAACTGAATGCAAGAGTAAATTTGTAAGAGGAGAAAGTATTTCTGTAGATAATATGCCAGGTGATATGGAAGTAATTGCTAATAATATAAGTAAACATATATCAGGTTGTGGTACTGAAGATTGGGATGAATGTGATAAATTAGATAACTATGAAAGATAGTTGTCTTTTTTATTAAAAACAAATTTGTTATTTTTACTTGAGTTTTAATGTTAATTGTTATAAAATTAATGTAGGTGATAGTCGTGAATAATAAAGGTTTTACAATGGTAGAAGTTTTAGGAGTAGTTACTATACTAGTAATTATTTCACTTTTTACTTTTCCTATAATATCTTCTTTAACAAATGATACAACTAGTAAAAATAAACAATTTTTAGATAGTTTATATCAAGCTGCTGAAACTTATTTGGAAATGAATTATGAAAGATTTAAAAATAATGAAATTAGTTATATAAGTGCAAATAAATTAATAGAAGAAGGATTACTTTCTAATAATTTAATTAATCCTAATACTAATAAAAGAGTAATAGATGAAGATGGTGTAGTAGAAGCTACAAGAGGTGTTGATAACTCTTTTAAATATAATTATGCTATTAATCAATATATAACTATTAATTATATAGAAGATTTAATTAAAATTTTAGATAGTGATGACACTTATGAAGGAAAGACTATTATTTTAAATAGAGATTTAGACTTCAAAAAAGATGAATCTTATAAAGATATAAATACTTCTTATAAAGGATCTACTTTAAAACTATACTTAAATACTAGTGGATTGACACAAAAGAGTTCTGAATTTATGGGTAATATAAGTGGTAATGGCTATTCCATTGATAATATATATATGCAAGGTGATAGTCTAGGCTTGTTTTTATTGATAAGTAATTCTAATATAGAAAATATCAATTTATCAGGAGTTATTGATGGTCAAATGGGTGGATTACTTGCAGATAATATAGAAGAAACTAACATTAATAATTTAAATATTGATATAAAGATTCCATATAATGCAAATTTAGTTAATGCTAGTATTGGTGGAGTAGCTCGTGCTGCAAATAGCGTAAATATGCAAAATTCCTTTGTAGTAACAGACATTAATATTCCTGAAAATAGTGTTGTAGGTGGCTTTTTTCAACAAGCTAGTGATACGACAATAAATAATTGCAAACAAGAAGGAACCATTTTAGGTGAAGACATAGGAGGAATAGGTGTGCAACTTACTGACAATAGTAAAATAATTAATTCATCATCTAATGGAAAATTAGTTGGAGGTAATGTCGCAGGCTTAGCTAACAGTGCTGAAAATATTGAAATAATCAATTCTTTTAGCACTTCAAATATTTCAGCAACACATGGAGCTGCTGGTTTGGTCTTTGACGCATATTCATTAACAATCAAAAATAGTTATTATAATGGAAACATAAGTGCTCCACAGATAGGTGGGTTAGTTTTTTACGTGGCGTATAGTAATAATATAGAGTCATCATATGCAATTGCTAATATTGATTGCGTAGATTGTGAAGTAGCAGGGGGATTAATTGGAAGTGCAAATAGTATGATCATAAAGAACTCATATAGTTTAGCTAATATAAATTATGGAAATTCTACTGGGGCTAATATAGGAGGATTAGTTGGTTTGGTTCCAGCTGCTGAAAGTACATCAATAGAAAGAACATCAATAATAAATTCATATTCTTCTAGTACTATAGTCGGAACTGGAACTAATACTATAGGAGGCCTAATTGGAAGTTCTAATTCTTCAACCATTACATCTTCATATTTTAATTCTAGCTTATATAATGGAGATTTAATAGGTAGTAGCACGTCTGATACAATAACTAATTCTGAAGGTTTAACTGAAAAAGATATGCTTATAGAAAGCTCATATAATGGTTGGGATTTCACAAATATTTGGAATATAAAAAATAATGGCTTACCAACATTAAGAAAGGGGTCTTAATATGAAAAAGACAATAAGAGATTATGATTTAGAAGACAAAAAAGTAATTATCAGATGTGATTTTAATGTACCAATAAAAGATAATAAAATAACAGATGATAATCGCATAAAAATGAGTTTAGAAACAATTAAATATGCAATTGATAATAATGCTAAAGTAATACTTATGTCTCATTTAGGTAGAGTAGAAACAAAACAAGACAAAGAAAAAAATAGTTTAAAAATAGTAGCTGATAGATTAAGTGAATTACTAAACCAAGATGTTATATTTATAGATGAAACACGTGGTAAAAAACTAGAAAATGCTATAAATAGTTTAAAAAGAAAAGAAGTATTATTAATTGAAAATACTAGATTTGAAGATTTAAATGGTCAAAAAGAAAGTAAAAATGATCCAGAATTAGGAAAATATTGGGCTAGTTTAGGTGATATATTTATAAATGATGCTTTTGGAACATGTCATAGAGCTCATGCTTCTAATGTAGGTATAGCTAGTAATTTACAAAATGGAATAGGCTTTTTAGTAGAAAAAGAAATCGAAGAAATAAGTGATACCTTAGAAAACCCTGATCGACCTTTTACAGTAATATTAGGTGGCTCTAAAGTAAAAGACAAAATAAAAGTAATAGAAAATTTAGTAAAAATAGCTGATTATATTTTGATAGGCGGAGGAATGGCTTTTACATTTTTAAAAAGTGAAGGTTATGAAATAGGTAGTTCATTATTAGATATAGAAAATTTAGAATTTTGTAAAAACATATTAGAACAATATGGAAATAAAATAATCCTTCCTGTAGATACTGTTTGCAGTAAAGAAATAACAGAAATAAGCAGTTTCTATGAAAAAGATATAAACAATATAGAAAATGATGATATAGGTTTGGATATAGGAAGTAAAACAATAGAAATATTTAAAAAAGTAATAGAAAAAAGTAATACAGTTATTTGGAATGGACCAGTAGGAATGTTTGAAATGACTAAATATTCAAAAGGAACAAAAGGCATATGCGAAGCATTAAAATTAAATAAAGGTAAAAAAATAGTAGGAGGCGGCGATACTGCATCTGCAGTTATTAACTTTGGTTATAAAGACTATATGACACATATATCAACAGGTGGTGGTGCATCACTAGAACTACTAGAAGGAAAAATCCTTCCTGGAATAGGTATAATAGATGAAAAAAAGTAAAAAAACAATTAATATTATATTACTTTTAGCCGCAACCATATTAGTCCTTTATTTCATGCTTAGAGATAATTATGACGCAATAATTCATGAAATAGTTAATATTAATCTTTTTTATTTAATAATTGCTCTTATATTCATATTTGGATACTGGTTCTTTAAAGCTATTATTTTATATGATGTATCCAAAACATTTAAAGAAAAATATACATTTAAAAAAGCATTTAGAATTCAATTATTAACGCATTTCTTTAATGCTATAACACCATTCGCAAGTGGTGGTCAACCATTTCAATTATATTCATTAAAAAAAGATGGTTTTAATTATAACGATGGAACTAATATAGTAATGCAAGAATTTATTATTTACCAGCTTTCTTTAGTAACTTTAGGTATAATAGCGATTATTTATAATGCCATATTTGAATTATTTCCAGAAGTTAAACTATTAGAATATTTAGTTGCTTTAGGGTTTTTAATAAATTTCTTTGTTATAGTAGTTTTATTTATTCTAGCTTATTTCAAAAAAGTAGACCAATTTTTAGTAAAAATAACAATCAATTTATTAATTAAATTTCATATAGTTAAGAAAAATAAAAAAGAAGAAACATTAAATAAATGGGATGAACACATAGAAAGATTTAATGTAGGTGCTCACAAATTAACAGAAAATAAATTAAGATTTATCAAATTATATTTACTTTCGTTAGTAGCGCTAGTTCTTCTATATTTAATACCATGTGTTTTATTATATGGTATGGGAGACTTTACAAGCGTAACTCCAATCAAAGCTATAATAGCGAGTGCTTATGTTATGCTTATTGGTTCATTTGTTCCAATTCCAGGTGGAACAGGTGGCTTAGAATACGGATTTATAGCCTTTTACGGAAATTTTATAACAGGACCTGTATTATCAGCTTTAATGCTAATCTGGAGAGTAGTAACTTACTATTTTGGTTTAATAATTGGAGCTATAATGGTCAATATTAGGGGGAAAAGTATAGAATGAGAATAGGAATATTTACAGAAACATATACGCCATATATAAGCGGTTTAGTAACAAGTGAAGTAATGCTTAAACACGCTTTAGAAAAATTAGGTCACGAAGTATATGTTGTTACAGCTAATTTAGAAAATTTCAAGTATAGTTATGATGAAAAAGAAAGAGTTTTAAAAATACCTGGTATACCAACTGGTATTTATGATTCTAGATTAACTGGAATATATCCAATTAAAGCAATAAAAAAAATAAAAAGTTGGAATTTAGATGTAATTCATTCACAAACAGAGTTTGCAATAGGGACATTTGCTCGTATTTTTGGAAAACAATATGGAATACCAGTAGTTCATACATATCACACGATGTATGAGGACTATGTTCATTATATAACTAAAGGATACTTTACTAAACCAGGCATTAAATTAGTAGAATACTTAACTAAATTTTATTGTGACAAAACTGTTACAGAACTAATTGTTCCTACTAAAAAAGCTTATGATTTATTTAAAGAAAAATATAAGGTTGATAGAAATATTCACATTATACCAACTGGTATAGAAATATCTAGATTCTATAAAGAGAATAGTAAAATACAAGATATTATTAATTTAAAAAGAAAATTAAACATTAATGACACAGATTTTGTAATATTATTTGTTGGAAGACTTGCTGAAGAAAAAGATGTTGAATTTCTTTTAGAAAGTCATGAAGAAATAATAAAAAAGCATAATAATGCTAAACTTCTTATTGTTGGTGATGGACCAGATATTAATAAATATAAAGAACTATCTA
>JALELF010000028.1 GCA_022771715.1 Bacillota bacterium | reverse complement strand
GTATGTTAATTGCGTTTTTAGAAAATAACTTAAATGAAGATGGTAGTGTTAATATACCAGAAAAATTAAGACCTTATATGGGTGGTAAAGAAAAACTTATTCCAAAACAATAAAAAGTGCTTAAGAACTGGTTTGATAAATTTCTACACGAAATAAAAAGTTCTTAAGAAGTGATTTGAAGAAAATCTACACGAAATAAAAAGCGTGTAGATTTTTTATATGCTAAAATATTTATAAGGAGGAGAGTATAATGACAAGAAAATATAGAAACTTTACCAGAGAAGAAAAAAGAAGAAAAATAAAGATAAATATACTGTTACAACAACTGATAATGTTATTATAATAGAAGAAAACAACTTAATAGATATCATAGATTATAGTGGAAATAGTTTGATTCCTGAAAAAATAAACTCTAATGGTTATAAGAAACGTTTTATTAATAATATGTGCGGCGGAATGCCAGCTGGTCCTTTATTTACAATAGAGAAAAACGATAACAATATAGTTATTAGTATTCCTGATGCTTTAGAAGGTGCCAGCACAATAACAACTTATGTTTATAATGAATTAGAAAAAACATTAACAAAATAATATTTAAAAAGTTATTTCAATTATGAGATAACTTTTTATTTTAATTAAAAACATATAATATGGTATAATGTTATAGGAGTTGATTACTATGCGTATTGGTATGTTTGATTCAGGTGTAGGTGGATTAACAGTTTTAAAATCATTTATTAAATATCATCCCAATAATGAATATTTTTATTATGGTGATACACTGAATGTCCCATATGGAGATAAAACCAAAGAAGAATTATTAGAATTATCGAAAAAAATAATAAAATATTTAGAAAATAAAAAAGTAGATATTATAATCATAGCATGTGGAACAATAAGTTCTAATGTATACGATGATTTAACTAAAATAACTAATATACCAATTTATAGTATAATAAAAGAAACAATTAATTATGCTTTAGATAGAAAATATAACAAAATACTTTTAATCGCAACATCAGCTACAGTAAACAGTCATATTTTTAAAAAAAATATACCAAATTTAATAGAAATGTCATGTCCTAAATTAGTTCCACTAATTGAAAGTAGAAAAAAAGAAGAGTTAAATTTGGTTTTGAAAGAGTATTTTAAAGATATAAAAGAAATAGACGCTATTATATTAGGATGTACCCATTATCCTATAATAAAAGAAGAAATTAAAAATATACTAAATACATCTATAATAGATATGGGAGAAATATTGGCTCAAAAAATTAAAACAAAAGATACACTTCAAAGCATAGATTTGTATTTTAGTAAAACAGATGAAAAAGTAAAAGAAAATATAAAAATGATATTAGGTGATATATGTTAAAAAGTCAAATAAAAAATTATACATTATTAGTAATTGGAATTATTTCAATAATATTAAGTGTTTTAGTTTTAAGTAAAGGGAGAAAGCTATTAGAACTTGTTATATATCTAATAGGTGGTTTATTAATAATAACTAATTTACTAAATTTATTATTGGTTCCATTTAAAAAGTATAAATTTATAGATACTTTAATAAAAACGACAATTAATGTAATATTTGGAATATCTATTATGTTTTTTAGTAAATATATAATTACTAGTTTTACACTGATATTTGCGCTTTATACACTACTTATTTCAATAGTAAATATAATAAGTTATGTAATATATGTAGAAAATAATATAAAAGGTAAGCTAAATGTTTTTATAAATGCAATAACAAGTTTAATATTTACAGTAATATTATTAATTAATCCAACGTTAAATATCAAATATGTCTTAATTATATTATCAATTTATTTAATGTTGTATGGATTAAAAAATATAATTAATTTTATTTTTCAAATATTACCTAAAAAAATAACCAATAAAATAAAAGCAAGAATAGATTTTCCAATACCATTATTAATTGCGATGTTTATCCCTAAAGCACTTTTAAAAGAAATAAATGAAATTTTAAAAGTAGATAAGGAAAAGAAATTTGATTATAAAAAAAATGATTTGAAACCTAAATTATTTGTTATAATTCATTTAGCTAAAAGTGGTAGTGCTTCATTTGGCCATATAGAAGTATCTTATAATGGTAAAATATACTCATATGGAAATTACAATAAGCATTCAAGACACTTATTTGACGCAATAGGTGATGGAATAATATTAGTTGCGGATAAAGAAAAATATATAGATTATTGTATTCATAATAAGAAAAGATATTTAATTGAATTTGGAATAGTTTTAACTGAAAAAGAAGAAAAGCAAATAGAAAAAAGAATAAATAAATTAATTACAGAAAATACAGAACCTTTTTATTCTGATTTAGAATTATATGAAAAAGGAAAAATAATGTATGATGATTTTAATGATATGTCAAGTGAAATATATAAATACGCTAATGGTAAATATTATAGAATAACAAAAGGTAAAAACAAAATATTTTTTGTTTTAAAGAATAATTGTGCTCAAGTAGCAGAACAAATTTTAAAAGGAAATGGTAAAAGAATTATAAAACTTAATGGTATTATTTCACCAGGAACTTATTATGATTATTTAAATCAAGCCTTTTTAATGAAAAATAGCAATGTTGTAACAAAAAAAGTATATATGGAGGAGTAAGTATGCCAGAATTACCAGAAGTAGAAACGGTAAAAGAATCACTAAAAAAACAAGTATTGAATAAAACAATAACAGATGTTTTCGTTTATTATGATAAAATAATTGAATATCCTAGTGTAGAAAAATTTAAACAAGAGATTAAAAATCAAAAAATAATAGATGTAAAAAGAAGAGGTAAATGGTTATTATTTGAATTAGATAATTATTATTTATTAAGTCATTTAAGGATGGAAGGAAAGTATTTTTTTAGAAATGTTGGTGATTTAGTATCTCGTCATGAACACATATCTTTTGTTTTAGATGGTAAAATAGAATTAAGATACCACGATACTAGAAAATTTGGAAGGATGTACTTGTTAGATAAAGAAACTGCATTTAATCAAAAACCTTTAAATGAGCTAGGGAAAGAACCTTGGGATGAGACTTTAACAGTGTCTTATTTAAAAGAGAAAATTAAGAATAAAGAAATTCCTATAAAAACTATTTTACTTGATCAAGGTATTATTACTGGTATTGGGAATATATATGATGATGAAATACTTTTTAAGAGTAAAATTAATCCTTTAAAAAAAGGCAAAGATATTACTGAAAACGAATTAGAAGAGATAATAAAAAATACTAAAATTATTTTAGAGAAAGCTATTAAATTAGGTGGGACAACTATTAAGAGTTATACATCAAGTGAAGGAGTACATGGTAGATTTCAAAGTGAATTACTTATTCATACTAAGGATGTTTGTCCAATATGTAATAGTAAAGTTACTAAAATTAGAATAAATGGAAGGGGTACTTATTATTGTGAAAAATGTCAAAAGTAAAATTTTGTTTCTATTTTGTTTTCTTTTAATTGGATGTACTAAAACTAATAAAATGATTGATTTATCTAATAAAAGTATAGATGAAATAAAAGAATATGCGATTAAAAACGAATTAAATTTAGAAATTGATTATGAATTTAGTGATATAGAAAAAGACAAAATAATTAGTCAAAGTATAGAAGTAGATTCTAATATAAATAAAAATGATAATTTAAAAATAATTATTTCTAAAGGGATAGATTATGATACTTTGTATAAAGAGAATAAAGTAAATGAACTTGGTAATATACCTATCATGATGTATCATGGTATTGTAAATAAACTTGATGAGGATACTCCTTATACAGGGGGAAATGTTGATAAAGATGGCTATCATAGAACTACAGAATCATTTATTAAAGATTTGGAATTTTATTATAGTGAAGGATACAGAATGATTAGATTAGAAGATTACGTTAAAGGCGTTATAGATGTTCCTTTAGGAAAAAGTCCAATAGTTTTAACATTTGATGATGGACTTGAAAACAGCATCAAAGTGACTGGTGTTGATGACAATGGAATTATCATTGATCCCAATTGTGCAGTAGGAATCTTAGAAAGTTTTAAAAAGAAATATCCTGATTATAATGTAACAGCAACTTTCTTTGTTAATGGTACTTTGTTTAGACAACCAAAGTATAATGAGCAAATACTTAATTGGTTAGTTGATAATGGCTATGATATTGGTAATCACTCTTATAATCATGCTGATTTTACTAAAATAAGTGAGTCTAAATCAGAAGAAGAAATAGGCAAATTATATAATTTATTAGATAAATATATTAAAGATAAATACATAAATATCGTAGCGCTTCCTTTTGGATCACCATATAAAAAAAGTCATAATAATTTTAAGCATATAATTAATTCAAGTTATGAAAATGTAGTTTATAATACTATATCTACTTTACAAGTTGGTTGGGAAGCTAATTATTCACCATTTAGTTCTAACTTTGATGAATCGTTTATTAAGAGAATTAGAGCTTATGATAATAATGGTACCAATTTTGATATTACTCACAATTTTAATAGATTAAAAAATAATAAATACATATCAGATGGTGATAAGAATAAAATAGTAGTTCCAGCTGGTAGTGAAGTAAATAATAAATTCAATTTAGAAGTTATTTATTATTAAAAGGCAGGTGTTTTATGGTTGTATTAATAACAGGTGCATCTTCTGATATAGGTAGATGTATTGCATTAGAATTTGCTAAAGAAAAATATGATATTATTCTTAACTATAATAGTAATTATGATAAGGTAATAAATTTAAAAAAACAATTAGATAAAATGAATATCAATTCATATATTTGTAAAGCAGATATATCTAGTGAAGAAGAAGTTAAGAATATGTTTGCTTTTATTGAATCTAAATATGCAAAAATAGATGTTTTAATTAATTGTGCATCTATATCATTAGATAATAATATAGAAGAAAAAACTAAAAAGGAATTTATGAGAGTTTTAGAAGTAAATGTGTTTGGTACATTTTTAGTAACTAGACATGCTTTAAAACTTTTAGATAATGGTACTATAATTAATATATCTTCAACTGATGCGATTGATACTTATAATGAATATAATATAGATTATAGTGCTTCTAAAGCAGCAATTAATTCTCTTACTAAGACGTTTTCATATGTTTATCCGAATGTTAAAATAATAAGCTTGATGCCTCTTTGGGTAAATACAAGTAGTATAAGAGAAATGAATCAAGATTTTCTAAAAAAAGAACTTATTAGGACTAAACAAACTAGACTATTAGAACCAAGCGAAGTAGCCTTAAAAGTTATTAGTTTAATTAAAGATGATACCTTGAGTGGTAGTATTATTAGGATGGAGGAATAACGTGTTACAACTAGATGATAATATAGTTAATATGGTAAAAGAGGCTGAAAATAATTTAGTAGATGAATTTAAAAAAATAGATGAAATTTGTGAATACAATTCTTTAAAAGTGTTATCAGCTTTTAAGAAATATAATGTTTCAGAAGTGCACTTTGCTGAAACGACTGGATATGGTTATAATGACGTAGGAAGAGATGTAATAGAAAAAGTATTTGCTAATATTTTTAATACTGAAGATGCTTTAGTAAGAAGTCAATTTATATCTGGTTCTCATGCCTTAACAGTAGCACTATTCGCTTATTTAAGACCAAATGATATAATGCTTAGTATTACAGGAAAACCATATGATACATTAGATGAAGTTATTGGTATTATTGATAACGCTAGTTCTCTAAAAAGTTTTGGCGTAAAATATGCTCAAATAGATTTAATAAATAATGATTTTGATTACGAAAAAATAGAAAAATATTTAAGAGAAAATAAAGTAAAATTAATTGAAATTCAAAGAAGTAAGGGATATTCTACTAGAAAAAGTATTGGTATTTCTAAAGTAAATAAAGTAATAGATTTTATTAGAACAATTGATAAAGATGTAATTATTATGATTGATAATTGTTACTGTGAATTTGTAGCTAAAGAAGAACCTTATAAAGCTGATGTAATAGTTGGCTCTTTGATTAAAAATTTAGGTGGTGGGATTGCTCCTAATGGTGCTTATATTGTTGGTAAAAAACATTTAATTGATTTAGCCGGTGAAAGATTAACACTACCTGGTGAAGGAAGAGAAGTAGGACCTACTTTAGGAATTAATAAGCAAATATTACAAGGATTATTTTTAGCGCCTAGTGTTGTTAGAAGTGCTTTAAAAACAGCTGTTTTAGCAAGCTATATATTAGAAAAATTATCATTTGAAGTAGAACCAAAGTATAATGAAGAAAGAGCTGATATAGTACAAAACATTATATTTAAAGATAAAAACAAATTGATTAAATATTGTGAAGGTATTCAAAGCGTTTCACCAATAGATTCTAATGTTGTACCAATTCCTGCTCCTATGCCAGGATATGATAGTGAAGTAATAATGGCTGCAGGAACATTTACGCAAGGATCATCAATAGAACTATCATGTGACGGACCAATAAGAGAACCATATATAGCATACATGCAAGGTTCACTTACTTATGAATATGGTAAAATAGGAGTAATTAAAGCTATTTCAAATATTATGGGGGAATAAAATGTTAAATGAATTAAAAGAGTTTACGACTCTTTATAAAAATAATATCATTTTAAATGAAGAAATTAGTTGTTTGAAAGAAGAAAAAACTAAATTAGCTAAGAGACTAAAAGAAGATATTGAATTAATAAATAGAACTAATATGGTGTTAGATTATAAAATAAAAAGATATGAAATTCACGAAGATAAACTTAAAAATCAAAATAAAAAATTAAAAAAGCGTGGTTTTTATATAGTAGCTCTTAATATTTTACTAGTAGTAGCGTTCGTTTTAAATATACCATTTATTAGTTTATTTACTTTAGTATCTGTAAATTTATTATTAAGCGGTTTAAACTATTATGTTTATTTAAAAAATACGAAAGATGAAAGAAATTATCTTAACATGAATGACAAAGAATTATTAAAAGAAGAAAAATTTAAAAACGAGCAAGAATTAGAAAAAAACTTTTTAGTAAAAAAGAGTATACAAAGAAAAATTAAAAGTTATAATAAACAAATAAATTTTAAAGAAAAAAAGTTAAGAAAATTAAATTCGGAATTAAATAATATAACTTGTTCTTTAGTAAATGATTCATTAAAGATAGGTATTCATGAAATAATGAATGAAGAATCTAAAAAACTAGTTATTAGATTATAAACTTTACATTTATTATAAAGAATATTAAAGATTACTTTAATATTCTTATTTTTTATTGTATAATTAATTTGGTGATAAAAAATGGAATATAAAATAACAACTAGAAATGAATTAGAAACAATCGAATTAGCACAAAATTTTGAATCAGAAAAATTTCCTAATATGATTATTTGTTTAGATGGTGAATTAGGTAGTGGTAAAACTGTATTTACTAAAGGTATTGCTAATGCTTTGGGCATAAATGAAAGTATAACATCTCCTACGTATACTATTATAAAAGAATATGATGGAGAACTTCCTTTATATCACATGGATGTTTATAGATTAGATGGTAATACTGAAGGTGTTGGAATAGAAGAATATTTTACTAAAGGTGGAGTAGTTGTAATAGAGTGGGCTGATACTATTAAAGATATTCTTCCTAAAGAAAGACTTGAAATAGAGTTTAGAGTAGTAGATGAAAATAAAAGGGTTTTAATTCTTACTCCTTATGGTAAAAAATATGAAGAATTATGTGAGGCTGTATTATGATAAGCTTTTTTATAGATACGTGTACATCTTTTGTAACTATAGCTTTATTAAAAGATAATAAGTTAATAAACCAAAAAAATATTGTTTCAAATAGAGATTTATCAAATAATTTATTTGAATATATTGAACAATTATTTAAAGAAGTTGCCATTTTACCAAAAGATGTAAAGAGAATATATGTTTCTATTGGACCTGGTTCTTTTACAGGAGTTAGAATTGGCCTTACAATAGCTAAAACTTATGCTTATTCACTTGATATAAAACTAGTACCTATTTCTTCTTTAGAAATAATGTCTTCTACTTTAGAAGGTGATAGTATTTCTATAATAGATGCTAGAAGAGGATATGTGTTTGCTGGTGGATATAATAATTTAAATAATTTTTTTAAAGATTCTTATATAGAATTAGAAACTTTAAGAAGAATGTATCCTGATATAAGGTATATTAGTGTTGATACTTTTGATTTTGATGTTGTTAAGCCTAATATAGATATTGAAAAAATAGTTAATAATCATGCTGAAGAGGGAATTAATCCTAGTTTAGTAAATCCTAACTATTTAAAAATTACTGAAGCAGAGGCTAATTTAAATAATGGAAATATATGAAATAAAAGATATAAATGAGATAAAATTTAAAATAAATAGTTATGATAATCCTTTTTATA
The DNA here is from genome assembly GCA_022771715.1 of Bacillota bacterium. Lineage (GTDB taxonomy): Bacteria > Bacillota_I > Bacilli_A > RF39 > UBA660 > JALELF01. The sequence continues at coordinate 10,612 of JALELF010000028.1, read as the reverse complement.
AAATATTGGGAATAAAAGTTGATAATAAGTTAATAGGATATTTAAGTTATTTCTTAATTTATGATAGAATTGAGATAGAATATATTTATATAGATAATGATTATCGAAATAAAGGATATGCTAGTAATTTGTTTAATGAATTATTTATCATAGCTAAAAATAAAAATTGTATTAATATTACTTTAGAAGTTGCTGTTAATAATAAAAGTGCTTTAAATTTATATAAAAAATTGGGTTTTAAAATAGTCACTATAAGAAAGAATTATTATGAAAATAGTGATGGTTATTTAATGATTAAGGAGACTAACTATGAATGATGTATATTGTTTAGCTATTGAAAGTAGTTGTGATGAAACAAGTGTTGCCATTATAAAAAATGGTGTTTTTGAGGTTGCTGATATTATATTGTCGCAGATAGATATTCATTCATTATATGGTGGTGTTGTTCCTGAAATAGCTAGTAGAAAACATATTGAAAATATTACGATTGTAATTGATGAAGCTTTAAAAAAAGCTAATATGACTATGGATGATATTGATTATATTGCGGTTACTTATGGACCAGGTTTGATAGGATCTTTATTGATTGGGGTACTTGCTGCTAAAACATTAGCGTTTGTTTATAATAAACCAATTGTTCCTGTTCATCATATAATAGGTCATATTTATGCTAATAATTTGGTAAAAAGATTAGAGTTTCCTTTAATTGCTTTAGTGGTTAGCGGTGGTCATACTGAATTAATTTATATGGATAAAGATTATAGTTTTAAAAAGATTGGTGGCACTTTAGATGATGCAGTTGGAGAAGCTTATGATAAAGTTGGTAGGGTTTTAAATTTACCATATCCAGCTGGTCCGGAAGTTGATAGACTTGCTCATATAGGAAATGATACATATAATTTGCCTATACCTTTAGATGATAAAACTTATAATTTTAGTTTTAGTGGTTTAAAAAGCGCAGTTATTAATTTAAAACACAATGAAGAACAAAGAGGTAATACTATTAATATAAATGATTTAGCAACTTCTTTTCAAAATAGAGTAGTAGATATTTTAGTAAAAAAAACAATTAGAGCTTTAAAAGAATATAAGGTTAATAATTTAATTATAGCTGGAGGAGTGGCAGCTAATAATGGTTTAAGAGAAAGATTAACTGAAGAATCAAAAAAATTAGGATTTTCTTTAGTTTTACCTTTGAAAAAGAATTGTACTGATAATGCTGCTATGATTGGCTCTGCATCATATTATGCTTATAAATTAGGTAAAACATCTAATCTTAACTTTAGTGCTAAAGCAAACGATGAACTTTGTTAGGGGTGAAAATGTGAAAAAGAATACAAAGGAATTAGAATTAGCTATTTTGATAATTATTTTGGTTATTTTACTTGATACTCTATATTTGCTTAAAGTAATTAATATAGTATACTTTGCTTATTTTATGGCTTCTTTGATGATTGTTTCATTATTAGGTACGATTTTTACTTATATAGATGAAAGAAAAAGAAAAGAAAAAAAACAAATAGAAGATTTAATGTATTATGATAAAGTTACTAATTTACCAAATAAAACTAAATTTTTAGAAGATTTAAATTTTATTAAAAATCAAGGTAAGTATTGTGTAGTATCATTAGAAGTAAAAAATTTTAAACAATTTTTAGATGTTTTTGGTATAACAGAAACTAATAAGTTTTTAAAATTTATGGCTAATTCTTTAAAATTAAATGTTGAAAATGATGAACTTATTGCTTATATTAATGAAGATGAATTTGCTTTGGCTTTAAAGTATGATAGTAATGATGTTTTAGAGAAGAGATTAACTAAGATTAATAATAAAATAGTTGAATCAAGCAAATCAATTAAGGTAGTCCTATCATTTGGAATTTATGTTATAACTGATAGAAGATTTTCATCGTCTATTATGTTAAATAAAGCAAATGTAGCTAGAAAGAAAATAAGTGATAATTATAATGTATTGTGCTCTTTTTATGATGATAATATGAAAAGTGAAAATATAGAATTATCTGATATAGAAAATTATATGGAAGAGTCTTTAAAGCATAAGGATTTTATTGTTTACTATCAACCGAAATACAATGTTAGTAAGAATAAAATAATTGGTTTAGAAGCTCTTATTAGATGGATTCATCCTAAAAGAGGTATTTTATCTCCCGATAGTTTTATAGGTGTTTTTGAAAAAAATAATTTTATTTTAAAACTAGATATGTATGTTTTAGAAGAAGTATGTAAAACAATTAGTAAGTGGAAGAAAAATGGTATAAAAATAGTACCTATTTCTGTTAATTTATCTAGATGTGATTTAGAAAAAAATAATTTAATATCTGATATTCAAAAGATAGTAAAAAAGTATAGTATTGAACCTAAATATATAGAATTTGAATTTACAGAAAGTATTATTTATGATAATATGAATAAATTTTTAAATGTTATTAATGTTTTACATCAAATTGGTTATGTAGTATCTATTGATGATTTTGGAGCTGGGCATTCATCTTTAAATATTCTTAAGAATTTACCAGTTGATACTTTAAAAATAGATAAAGAATTTTTAAGTGAGGATAGTTCTAAAGGTAAAATTATTATAGCTAATACTATTACTTTAGCAAAAGATTTAAATATGAAAGTTTTAGTAGAAGGTGTAGAGAGTAAAAAGCAGGTGTCTTTCTTGAAAAAAATGAATTGTGATTATGCCCAAGGATATTACTATAATAAACCTTTATCAATAAAAGAAATAGAAAATGTTTTGAAGAAATAGGAGTGTAACTATGAGAAAAAGAGGATTTACATTAATAGAACTATTAGCGGTAATAGTGATACTAGCAATAATAGCTGTAATAGCAACCCCAATAATAACAGGAATAATAGAAGATTCTAAAAAGGCATCATTTGAAAGAAGTGCTGAAGGAGTAGTAGAAGCAACTAAGTTTGATATACCAGAAAAATTGACAGATTCTGGATATACATATGAGTTTGAAAATGGAGAAATAGACTTAGGAGAAAATGTTAAAGTAAATAATGCTAAAAACTTAAGTGGAACAATTAAATATAATAAAGATGGAGAAGTAAGTTATGCCATCCATAATGATAAATGGTGTGTAGTAAAAAAGAATAATGAAACAACTACAACTGAATATGAAGATGGTAAGTGTGTTTTAGAGACATCTACAGTGGCGAGTGCTTTTACTTATATAGATAATGTAGAAAGTTTTGAAGCAGGAGATAATTGTGTTAGCTATTTTCAAACTAATAATTATATGAGTGAAGAAAATGCCACTAAGTATTGTAATAATGAAAAAGTATATGGTAGTACATTGCAAGAAGTTTTAAATAAAGGAGCCGGAAATTTAGAAGAATTAAAAACAAATAATGTTATGAAGAATGTAGTAATGGCTGATGCAATAACAATAACTGACTATGATATGAACATAGGAGGAATTGATGTTGTAATACCATCTACAATAGACGGAAAGACAGTAGTAGCTGTAGGCGCTAATGCTTTTAAAGGGAAAGGAATAATAAGTGTTATTATACCAAACACAATAACTAATATAGCAGATGCAGCATTTCGTGATAATCAATTAACAAGTGTAGTAATTCCTAATAGTGTAGTTGAAATAGGTATTGGTGTATTTTTTAATAATCAACTAACAAGTGTAATAATAGAAAATGGTAATGCTGATATAAGTTGTGAAGTATTTGGATCAAATTGGTCATTAGAAACTATAAATATTGGTGGGGTTGATAAATCAAGTTCTGCAGTTAGTAGACCTTGTGCAGAAACGTAATATTCTGTAAAATCAATAACAATATATTTAAATAAATAATACTTGAAAAAGGTATTATTTTTTCATATAATTAGATAGGGATATTTATGAAGTTTAAAATAGATGGCAAAGAATATAATGTAATAATAATTAAAAAAAGAAATAAAAATACTTATGTAAGAATAGATGAATCATTAAGTATAATTGTTACAACTAATTACTTAACACCAAAATATAAGATTAATAAGATACTGTTAGATAATATAGATAAAATAAGTAAAATGATTTCCAAAAAAGAAAAAATAGATAATAACTTCTATTATTTAGGTCAAAAATATGATATAATCATAGATAATAACATTAATAGTACTTTTATAGATGATAATGTTATATATACAAAGAATGAAACAGAATTAAATAAATGGTTAAAAAATCAAACTAAAAAAATTTTCAAGGAAAGATTAGATTTGATTTATAAATCATTTAATGAAAATATTATTTATCCTGATTTAAAGATAAGAAATATGAAATCTAGATGGGGTGTATGTAATAAAAAAGGTTATATCACATTAAATAGCAATTTAATTAAATATAATATTAGTGAGATTGATTATGTAATAGTTCATGAATTAAGTCACTATGTACATTTTGATCACTCTAAAGAATTTTGGAATACTGTTTCTAAATATTTTCCAGATTATAAAAAAAGTAAAAAAGTTTTAAACGGTTAGAAGGTGTAAAATGAAAAAATTTTTATTAGTTTTTGTATCATTATTTATTTTAATACCTAATGTAGAAGCTAAAACATTAGGTGAGTTAAAAAAAGAGCTTGAAAATTTTGAATTGGAACAAAAAGAAGCTGAATATAATAGACAATTAACACAAGATCAATTAAATAAAAACTATGCAAGTATGGCGGATGCTAATAAAAAAATATCTGAGATAAACTCAGAAAGAAAACAGTTAAATGAAGATATAGAAAATTTAAACAATGAAATAGAAAAAAGAGACAAGGAAATGAAAGACATTATTAGCTTTTTACAGATTGCTAATGGCGAATCAGCATATTTAGAGTATGCTTTTGGTGCTCAAGATTTTACTGATTTTATATATCGTGTAGCTGTATCTGAACAATTAACTAATTATAATTATAATCTTATAAAAGAATATAATGATTTAATAGATCAAAACACAAAGAAAAAAGAAGAATTAAATGCTAAAGAGCAAGAATTAGAACAAGCTCAGAAAGAGTATGCTAAAGAAATAGAAAAGTTAGGCTCACAATTAGAAAAAATAGGTGATTTAAAGTTATCATTATCTGATCAAATAAAGGCGCAAAAAGAAGCTATTGATATGTATCAAAACAAATTAGGGTGTAAAGATGATGAGGATATTGAAACATGTGGTAGAAATTATTTGCCACCAGGGACATCTTTTTATAGACCAACTGATAGTGGATATATGACAAGTGAATTTGGTCATAGATGTTTTGTGTTAAATGGTAGTTGGTATTGTGATTTCCATAATGGAAATGATATATCAGATTCTAGTTATACACCACCAGTTTATTCTTCAGCAAATGGAGTAGTATCTTTAATTTTATATCAAACAAGTTGTGGTGGAAATCAAGTATTTATACAACACAATATTAATGGAGTAACATATACAACTCATTATGCTCACTTATTAAGTGTTAATGTTACCAAAGGTCAAGTTGTAAACACTAATACTATAATTGGTTATATGGGTGGAATTCCAAATCTTACAACATGGGATTCATGTTCAACTGGTCAGCACTTACATTTTTCAATGGCTAAAGGTTTGCACCCAGATGGAACAGATGGTTGGTGGAGTCATTTTATTGCTTCACAATTAAATCCAAGAGAGTATGTTAATTTTCCTAATGGATTATACAATAGATTTACAGATAGAATAACAAAATTTAATTAAGGCGTAAGCCTTTTTTTTGACAAAAAATAAATATAGTAAGTTATAAAATGAATATGGTGACTAAAATGAAAGTTAAAGTATTTGATGAATCACATGAATTAGATTTAGAAGTTGCTATTAATAATTTTCTAGAAGGAGTAGAAGAAGTATTTGATATAAAATTTTCAGTTTCAGTAGCGGTTTCAGAAGAACAAATTTATTGTTTTTCAGCACTCGTAATGTATAAATAAATAATTTTAAAATCATTATAAGCATAGAATGATAAGGGAGGAAAATATGTTTGGAAATTTTGAAGAAGATGCTAGAAAAATACTTGTTCTTGCAAAAGAAGAAATGCATGAGTTAAAACATCCTTATGTTGGCAGTGAACATTTATTACTTGCTATATTAAAAAATAAAAACAAAGTATCAGATAAATTAAAAAAGTATAAATTAAACTATGATAATTTTAAAGAAGAATTAATAAAAGTTATAGGTGTAGGTAAAAAAGAAAGTAATTGGTTTTTATACACTCCTCTATTAAAAAGAGTAATAGAAAACGCTATTATTGATAGTAAAGAGAATAATAAAGGAAATGTTACAATAAATCATTTGTTTTCTAGTTTATTAGAAGAAGGAGAAGGTGTAGCTTTAAGGATACTAATTGGTATGAATATTGATGTAGATGCTTTATATAATGATTTTTGTACCAAACTAACATTTTCCAAAAGCAAAAGAAATAAAAAAAGTATTTTAGATGAAATTGGTATTGATTTAAATCAAAAAGCTATTAATGGTGAAGTAGATCCTGTAATAGGAAGAGATAAGGAAATAAAGAGAGTTTTAGAAATTCTATGTAGAAGAACTAAAAACAATCCTTTATTAATAGGCGAAGCTGGTGTAGGTAAAACTGCTATAGTAGAAGAGCTTAGTAGATTAATATCTATAGGTGAAGTACCTATGTCATTAAAAAATAAAAGAATTATAAGTTTAAATATGTCAAGTGCAGTAGCTGGTACTAAATATAGAGGAGAATTTGAAGAAAGAATAGGAAAAATATTAAAAGAAGTAGAAGAAGATGATAGTATTATTCTTTTTATTGATGAAATTCATACTTTAGTTGGAGCAGGTGGTGCTGAAGGGGCAATTGATGCTTCTAATATATTTAAACCAGCTTTAGCGCGTAATAAGCTAAGATGTATAGGTGCTACCACTACTAGTGAGTATAAGAAATTTATTGAGCAAGATGCTGCTTTAGATAGACGTTTTCAAAGAGTTATGATAGATTCGCCAGATAAAGAAACTCTAAAAGAAATTTTGACAAAAATAAAACCTATATATGAAAACTATCATGATGTAATAATTCAAGATGAAATAATTGATAAAATAATATATTTGTCAGAAAAATATATATATGATCGTTTTCAACCTGATAAAGCTATTGATTTACTTGATGAGGTATGTGCAAGTGTTAGATTAAAAGAAAGCGGTAAGTTAAAAAAATATAATGATTTAAATAAAAGAATAAAGGAAGTTATTAAAAATAAAAATGATTTGTTAGTTTCTTCAAAATTCGAAGAGGCAGCTAAATATAAAACAGAAGAAAATGAGTTAATGAATGAAATTAATCATTTAGAGCTAGAATTATATAAAACTGCAAAGAGAAAAGTAGAACTTATTGATATAGCTAAAGTAATTAATATGAAAACTAAAATACCAGTTTATGAGTTATTAAATAATAAACTCGAAATAACACCTACTGTTAATAAATTAAATAAAGAAATAAAAGGACAAGAACATGCTATAAAGGAATTAGTAGATGTTTATAAAAAAATTAAATTAGGTTTCAATGATGAAAACAAATGTTATAGTATTTTATTTTGTGGACCATCCGGGGTAGGGAAAACTCATTTGGCTAAATTGTTTGGAAGTTTATTAGTGTCAGATAGGAATGTTATTAAATTAGACATGAGTGAATTTTCAGAATCACATTCTGTCAGTAAGTTGATAGGGTCTCCTCCGGGTTATGTTGGTTATAGTGATAATCAAAATATATTGGAAGAAATTAGAAATAAACCTTATTCAGTTTTAGTATTAGATGAACTTGAAAAAGCTAATCCTAAAGTTTTAGATATTTTTTATCAAATATTAGATGAGAGTAAAATAAAAGATGCTTGTGGTCATATTATTAGATTTGATAATGTAGTAATTATTATGACTTCTAATATTGGATTTTTTGAAGAAGAAATTGGTTTTAATAAAAGTAAATCAAAAACTAATAAATTAAAAGAAAATTTTTCTCTTCCTTTTATAAATAGAATAGATAATATTATTACATTTAATTATTTAGAAAAAAAAGATATTATGAAAATAATTGATAATAATATTGATAAATTAAAACAAAAATATAGTAAAAAAGATATCAAGTTAAAAATAGACAGTAACATAAAGGAAAGAATATGTGAAATTTCTAATTACAAAGAGTTTGGAGCTAGAAAAATAAAGAAAATAATCAAAGATAAATTAGAGAGTGTTATAATAGATGATATTATAAATAGTGACTCTAAAAATATTGTTATTAAAAATTTAAAAGAAGAAAGTCCAGTTTAGGGCTTTTCTTTTATTTTTAATTGTGGTATTATGTATTTAGGGTGATTATATGACTGAACTTAAAGAAGCTTTAAATAGTAATCCTTATTTAACAGACGAAGTAAAAAACGATATGAATAGTAATTTAGAAGTATTATTTAATGCTTTTCCTAATATAGATATAGATTATACTAAGGATAAATTAAGAAAGTTACAAATAGAAGCTCTTCCAAGACTTGGTGAATATGAAGATGTAAAGTGTTCTGATTTAAATTTAGTACGTGTAAGTAGAGAGTCTTTAGAAGAAAAGGATGGAAATAATATGAGTATGCAAATACTTCTTAAAGGTTTGTTTCCTAATGGTAATTCTAAGTTAGATGCTTTATACAATGGTATGACAGAAATGATTGCTAATTCATTGGTTGGTGGTAGTTCATTTTCTGATGAATACTTTATTTGTGAACTTTTAGAAGAAATTATTAATTTAGATGGTGAAGAGTTTGATACAATGGAAACTGCTTATTTAAGTGGAAATATTTCTTTGATTGTTCCTTTCATTGAAGATAAGGTTGGTACTAATTTATCTAATCAATTATTTGATATGTGTAATCAAAATTATATGAGAAGAAAAACTAGTGGACAAAGTTTATTTCCTGAAATCGAAAAATATTTGATTGAAGCTTTTTATAAACAAAATCCAAGTATGACTGATACTGCTAATTTTGATAATAAATTAATTTTAGATCCTAGATTTTTTGACGAAGAAGCTACTAGATATACTGGCTTATATGAAGTAGCTGATATGTATGATAATTTGAAGAAAAATTATTATGTAGAAAGTAAATCTAAAGCAATGTAAATTAAAAATAATTAAGTGTTTAATGACTTAATTATTTTTTTATTATTTATAATTCTTTCATTGTTAGGATTAATAGATAGTGCTATATCAACATTTTCTAATGATTTTTTAAAATCTTTAATATTGTAGTAGCAAATTGATAATATATCATAAGGTGTTTCATCATAACAGAATATTTCGTTTATATATGTTTTAGGATGATATTTAATTTTAAGACCTTTTTCAATAAATTTAATGGAACTTTGAAAGTTATTATAACTATATTCTAGTATTCCTAATTCTATGTATGGTTCTCTTAGATATGGAGCTTCGTTTATGGCTTTTTTTAACCACATTTTTGCTTCTTCATATCTATTTAAGTTTTTATAAGAACGAGCTATAAAACGCATTGATGCACATCTTTCATCTTTCCAGGTTGCTTTTTTAAGTGATAGATGTTTAATTAGTGTATCTATGCATTCATTCCATTTCTTATAATACATGTATTCTCTTCCTAAATAGTGCATATTTCTATCATCTAATGGGTCTTCTTTTACTGATAATTCTAGTAATGGTAGATAAGAACTTCTTGACTTATTAGTATCTGGATAATGGTTTAGGATAATATTTTCTATTGTTATAATATTTTCTTTAGTGTTACTTTCTAATACTTCATGAACAGGATGTTTCCAAATATAATTTTTGTTGTGTATTTTATCACTGAAGAAGCTTACTAATGGTTTATTGTTTTCGTCTAATTTCCAATTATATGTATATCTTGCTCTAGTAGTATTTTCGTTCCAATTTTCTTCAAGTTTTTTTCTCCAACCTTTAACAAAAATTTCATCTAAATCTGTACATACATAAATATCATATTCATTGGGTATTAATTTTAATGATTCGTTTCTAGCTGTATCAAAACGCCAAGGTTTTATTATTTTTTGATTAACATTAATCTTTAATTCTTTTAACTTTTCCACAGTATTATCTGTTGAACCTGTATCTAGAACATATATGTCGTCGGCTTCTTTCATTGATTCTACCCATCTATTAACAAATTTTTCTTCATTTTTACAAATAGCGTACACACATATTTTATATTTTTTCATATAACCACCTATTTTAAAATATGATTTTATGTAAAACTAGTGTCAAAAATAATTATATTTTTATTTAGTTGTTGTTTGTTTTTTAGTTATTTTGTATAATTAAATTAGAAAGGTAGGAAATATTATGTTAATGTATAGTAATATGGGGGGCAGTTTAGAATTAAACTGTAACAAAAATAAAGGATTTACTTTAATAGAACTATTAGCGGTAATAGTGATATTAGCTATTATTGCAGTTATTGCAACCCCAATAATAACAGGAATAATAGAAGATTCTAAAAAAGCATCATTTGAAAGAAGTGCCGAAGGAGTAGTGGAAGCAACTAAGTTTGATATACCAGAAAAGCTTACAGAAGCAGGTTATA
>JALELF010000077.1 GCA_022771715.1 Bacillota bacterium | reverse complement strand
AGAAGCCATATTACTAAAGTAACACTATAGTTATCAATGACAGAATTTTTAAAAGCTTCTAGAGGATTTAAAGAGTTGTTTTTTATTGATTCGAAAAAGCCATTTATTTGATTTAAAACTAATGTTTTATCATCAGAACTAATTACTAATGAAAAAATAGTTCCAGATATTATGCCTATTGTTGTAAGTACTAGTAAGAAAATTATTACTTTTTTGTTTGTTTTTAATTTGTATGTTAGTTTGTCCATATATTTTTTCATCTAATCACCTGTTAAATATTATTAATCATTTATAAAAATATTCCAAAATGTTTAAAAATATATTATAATTATATTGAGGTGAAATCATGAGTAACAAAAAGGTTAAAGTGGCATGTTATATTATATTCTTTTTAATGGTTATGAGTATAGTAGCATCTTTCTTTGTAATATAAAAAAACATGGTGACATGTTTTTTATTTTACATCATCTAGAAACCATAATTTTAAACTTACAGTAGTTTTTCCAGAAGCGTCTGTTACTTTAACGATTTTATATGCGTAATAGTTATAAACTGTTACATTTTTTGTTTCTTCTGTATATGTTTTAGTACTAGCATATCCGTTTGGTTCTTTACCATCTTTTACTTTATTGAAGTTAATAACACCAAATACTGCACAGAATGCAAAAACTACTAATATACCATAGAATATTACATTCCAAATTATTCTAACAACTTTGCCTTTTTCTTTTTTATCATAGAAGATTTCGTCATCTTTTTTATTTGAAGATATTTCTTCTACAATTTTTTTAGTTTTATTAATTTTTTCTTCCATAAACATACCTCCTTGATACATAAATAATATCATTTTTTTGTCAAAAAGTAAATACAATTGTGCCTTTTTAGTATATATTTATTCAAAAAAAAGAGGTTTTGTTAATAAAAAGGAGCTTGAGTGCTCCTAATTTTCTGCTTCTTCCAACATATTTGTTATAAAAATACCATATCCTTTGTTAGGACTATCAATTACGACGTGTGTTACTGCTCCAATTATATAGTCATCTTGTAATATAGGTGAGCCACTCATTCCCTGCACTATACCATTAGTTTTGCTTAATAAATCTGTATCTGTTATTTCAAATAAGATGTTTTTTGTCTTAGTTTTATCATTTAATTTTAATATATTAATTGAAAATTCACTTACGACATCTTTGTTTAGTACAGTTCTTACTACGGCTTTACCAGTTTTGATATCTTCTGGTTTGGCCACTTTGTATAGTTTTTTGTCAGATAAATTATTACTATATTTTCCAAACACACCTTTAGTTGTGTTTTCATAAATAGTTCCTTTTACTTTATCTGTATAATATCTAGCTGTTTTTTCTCCAGGATTGCCATTAGAACTAGGTATTAAACCTATTACTGATGATTCAAATATTGTTCCACTTTTGGTATTAAAAAGTGAACCAGTCGACTTTTCTATTATTTCATGACCTAGTGCACCAAAAATTTTGGTATTAGGATCAACGAATGATAAAGTCCCTATACCAATAATACTATCTTTTACATATAATCCAGTCTTATAGGTGTTATTTTGTTTATAAAGTTTGAGGTTAGTATATGTATTTATATTATTTCTAATGTAGCCTATTTTTATTTCACCATTTGTACTGGAATTCACTTTAGAAATAAGTTCATTTGTTGAACTTATTTTATCTTCACCTATTGAAACGATTATATCGCCTTTTAATAAGCCAGCATCTTTTGCTGGATCATAATTATCTATTTTATAGGTACCAACTACTATTACACCATTTGATTTAAGCTCAATACCAATATTTTCTCCACCTGGAATTAAATAATCTGAATAAGCTTTACTACTAATTGGAATAATAAGAAATAGAAGAAGCAGGATAGATGTTTTTTTTAAAAACATAACATCATCTCCTATATAGGCTACACTATTATTATGCAAAAATATAAACTTTTTATAAAAGAAAAAAATACCAAAAGGTATTATTCTTCAATTTTAAAATCTTCTAAACCATTTTCAGTAACAATTTTGCTTACTTGTTCTTCAATATCTTTTAATTTTTTATCACAAATATTTACTAATTTCATTGCTTTAGTATATTTTTCGATAGATTCTTCTAAATCGGTATTACCATTTTCTAATTCATTTATTATTTGTTCTAATTCTTTGATATTGTCTTCAAATTTAGCATTTTTTTCCATTTTAATCTCCTACTTTCTTAACATCAATAAATCCATCAAAAAATTTGATTTTTAAAGTATTTTTAGTATCAATATCTTTTATACTTTTAATTATTTTATCATTTTGATATGTTACAGTATATCCTCGTTTTAAAATAGCTAAAGGATTTAATAATTCTAATTTTTCGACAAGTAAGTTTAATTTATGTATATCATCTTTATATAAAACTGTTGGATTATTTAATGTGTAATTTGCTTTAATATAATTCAATTTAACTTTAAAATTGTCTATTTTTTTAGCAATAATATTATTTATTTTATCTAACATTATATCTAGTTTTTGTTTTCTATTTTCGTACATTATTAAAGGATTTTTAATAACAAATGAATTTTTAATACTATCTAAATATAATTCATTATATTTAACTTTTTTATTAATACATTCATTTAGTCTAATTTTTAATTGATTTAAATAATTAATTAAATCAGAAGTATTAGGAACAACCATTTCAGCGGCTCCTGTTGGCGTTGGAGCTCTTAAATCAGCGACATAATCAGCGATTGTAAAATCGATTTCATGGCCTACAGCACTTACTACAGGAATTTTACTATTGTATATTGCACGCGCTACTATTTCTTCGTTAAAAGGCCATAAATCTTCAATAGATCCACCACCACGTCCTACTATTAAAACATCTAATTCATAATTGTTAGCTAATTCAATATTTCTTACTATATCATCTTTAGCGTTATCACCTTGCACTAGGCTTGGAAAAAGAATAGTTTCACATAATGGATATCTTCTTTTGATAGTAGACAAAATATCTTTAATTGCGGCTCCTGTTGGGGCTGTAATTATCCCTACTCTATTAGGAATTCGTGGTATTTTTCTTTTATGAGCGCTATCAAATAATCCCTCGTTTTTTAATTTTTCTTTTAATTGTTCAAATGCTATATAGAGATTTCCTATACCATCTTCTAACATTTCATCTATATATATCTGATAATTTCCAGTAGCTTCATATACCGATATTCTACCCGTTACTAATACTTTCATACCATCTTTTGGAGTAAATAGCATCTTTTTAGCTGCAGAACTAAACATAATAGCGTTAATTTTACTATATTCATCTCTTAATGACAAGTATAAATGTCCAGTAGAATGTATTTTTAAATTAGATATTTCACCTTTTAAATAAACTTTTCTTAAGTGTTCATCATTATCAAATTTATATTTAATATATTTAGTTAAAGCACTTATTTCTAAATATTTATTATTCATATTAGTCCTTATCGTGATATATTTTATCAAGTGTAGCATTAATCATTTTTCTAACGTCATCATCACTATATTGTTTAGATAAAAGAATAGCTTCATTAATTGCGACTACACTAGGTGTATCAGTATACATAAGCTCATACGTAGCAAGTCTTAAAATTGCTTGATCTGTATATCCTAATCTATCTATAGTCCAATTATTTAAATATTTATTTATTAATTTATCTATTTCGTTTTGATATGTAATAACACCATATACAGTATCTTTAACAAACTCATTATCTATTTCAAGAGCACTACTAATTAAGTTATCAATAGTAAAATTGATTTTATTTTTTTCGTAAATTGACTTTTGATAAAGAATAGTCATAATTATTTTTCTAAGTTCACTTCTACTTGGTTTTTCCATTTTAAATCACCTACCTAATATTTTATCATTTAGTTAAAAAAAAGTATAGATTATTCTATACCTTTTCCATAAATTTATAATATCTTTTACTATATTTTACAAAATATTAATCAATAAATTTTTCACCATTACCATTATATAGCGCTACTAAAGTCCATACATAAATATATATAATCATAACAGTTAATAAAGTCCAACCTATTATTGGAACTATTAATAAAAGTAACCAAACAAATGGTGATAAATAATATTCACTACCTTTAACACCTAATTTAGCGGCAGTTTCACAAGATATCTGAAGCATAAATACTGATAGCATAATAAATGCTGGGAAAATAAAACATAATAATCCAATAATCCAATACCATTTATTGGCATACCAAGCATTTTTATCATATACATCAAGCAAAGCGCCTAAAACAATGTTACTACTTCCTGATGAAAAAAGCATAAGAAGTAACCAAATCCACCAATTTTCTCTTTTTAATATTTTCATTTTATCTCTCCTTTTAATTTATATAATATATTTAAAGCTTCAATAGGTGTTATTTCTAAAATATTGAGAGCTTTTAATTCTTTTTCTACATTAGATTCTTTTGGAATTAAGTCATCTAATGGTAAAGCTTCTTGTATTTTAATATCACGTTTCATTTCCTTATTTTCATATACTTTCAAAATATCGGAAGCTCTATTTATAACTTCGTCTGGCAAATTAGCTAATTTTGCTACGTGAATACCATAGCTTTTATCAACACTACCCTCTTTTATTTTATGTAAAAATGTGATGTTTCCATTCTCTTCATAAGCAGAAACATGAATATTTTTTAGATTTTTTAAGTTGTTTTCTAAATCTGTTAATTCGTGATAATGCGTTGAAAAAAGTGTTTTACATTTTATTTTATTATGTATATATTCGATTATTGATTGGGCTAGTGCCATACCGTCAAATGTAGCAGTACCACGTCCTAGTTCATCAAATAATATTAAACTATTAACAGTAGCATTGCTGATAGCATTATTGGCTTCATTCATTTCTACCATAAAGGTAGATTCACCACTTACTAAATCGTCACTGGCACCAATTCTAGTATATATAGCATCAAATACTGGCATTGTAGCCTCTTTAGCAGGAACAAAACAACCTATTTGTGCCATTATAACTGTAATAGCAAATTGTCTCATATATGTTGATTTACCAGCCATATTTGGACCCGTTATTAAGCAAATATTGGTATCCTTATCCATTATAATATCATTGCTGACAAATTCAGATTTTATAACTTTTTCAACAACAGGGTGTCTACTATCTAATATTTTAACACATCTTTCATCATTTAATACAGGCCTAATGTAGTTATTTTCTTCACTAACTGCTGCAAATGACTGTAAAACATCAATTTCAGCTATAGTACTAGCGACATTTTGTAGTGTTTGAATATATTCTTTAACTTTTTCTCTTAATTCACAAAATAAGTCATATTCTAAATTAATTATTTTTTCTTCAGCATTTAGAATTAAATCTTCTTTTTCTTTTAAAATAGGACTAATATATCTTTCACAATTACTTAATGTTTGTTTTCTTTCATAACCATATTCAATTTTTACTTCTTTAGATAATCCTTTTGAAATTTCGATGTAATAACCAAAAACACGATTGTAACCAACTTTTAGGGTTTTAATTCCTGTTCTTTCTCTTTCTTCCATTTCAAATTTTGCTACAAAGTCTTTTCCACCTTTACGCAAATCTTTTAATTCATCTAATTCTTTATTATATCCTTCTTTAATACTAATAGGAGGATTTTCATATAATGCTTTATCTAGTAATTCATACAAATCTTCCATTGTATCTATATTTTTATAAAAATTAATTTTATTAAGTATATCTTTTATTAATGGTAAGAATTTTAAAGAGTTTTTAAGTTGCAACATATCTTTGCCATTAGCACTTCCAAAAGCGATACGTCCACTTAATCTTTCCAAATCATAAATATTATATAGGTATTCACCAAGATCGCTGGCTAAAATAAATTCTTTTAATAGGGTATCAACAATATCATATCTTGCTTCTATATCTTGTTTATTTATTAATGGATTTTCTATATATGTCTTAAGTAGTCTTGAACCCATTGCTGTCTTTGTTTTATCAAGTAACCAGATAAGTGAATTTGTTCTTTCTTTTAAACGAAGTGTTTCTGTCAATTCTAAGTTTCTTTTTGTATGAATATCCATTTTTAGATAGTTTTTGTTTTCTTTTATAATAGCTTTTTGCATATGAGACAAGCTTCTTTTTTGTGTATCAGTTATGTAGGTTAATAAAAATTTGATTACTTCTACATATCTCATATCAGTAATATCAGAATATATATATTTATACTCTTCTTGTTCTACTATATTGTCACTGATTGATACAGTTAGTTTAAATTGATTTTTTAATAGGCTTACTATCATTTTATCTAGTTTGTCGCTAACTAATACTTCTTTGATACCAATACTTACTATTTCGTTTACTAATTTTAGATTATTATGCTCTAATAGGGAAACATATATAATACCAGTTGAAATATCGGAGTAACAAATAGAATAAACATGATTAAAGTCAATTATTGCACCTATGTAATTGTTTTCAAGTTCGTTAAGTGATTCATTATCTAGTATAGTACCTTTACTTATTATTTGTGTTAAATCTCTTTTAACTATTCCTTTAGCAGCTTTAGGATCTTCTAATTGTTCACAAATTCCTACTTTGTAACCTTTTTCGATTAATTTTTCAATATAAATATTGGCTGCGTGATGAGGTACCCCACACATAGGAATTTTTTCGTCTAGTCCTGCACTTTTGCCAGTTAAGGTTAATTCTAGTTCATGGCTTACTAAAACAGCATCGTCAAAAAACATTTCATAAAAATCGCCTAATCTAAAAAGAATTATAACGTCTTTATTTTTTTCTTTTATTTCTATGTATTGGCGCATCATTGGCGTTACTTTATTTATGTCAACTTCGTTTATCTTCATGTATACCACCTGTAATCATTTTAGCACATTTTTCAACTAATTGGAATATAAGTTTTGCCAAGACTTTCCACATAATGCTTTATTTTTATTTCGCTCATCATCTTCCATCCTTCATTATAATACCAATTAAAGTTTTCTTTATTACTCATATAGCACCCTTCATAAGTGACTGTTTTAACATTAAATAGTTCTAATGGAATTCTTATAGTAGCATAATAGTCTCTATAATCATAAACTTTACCATTTATTTTATTGTATCCTGTTCCTTCTTCATAATCTCTTGAATATATTTGATAAGGATTATTTATTAGTTCTTTAGGGTATTTTTTATTAAGTTCATCTACTATTTTTAATTCTGTTTTTAAATTATCTTTTGTATATGAATTTGACACTAATATTTCATAGCCAGAAGTATTATTATTAGTAGTTGAATTATGGTGATTACTATAAATTATTTTGGCTGTAACTCCATAGTATCCTAATAAATAAGCTCTTCTTTTGGCTATATTCCAATCTTGGTTATCGTAAAGCATACCATCGGTTTCATCACTTCTAGACATAAGTACTTTTAAACCATGTTCTTCGTATCTTTGTTTTTCATATAATGATTGTTTTAAATTCAAATCATCTTCATTTATTAATGAATTATATGTACCACTATCTTTACCACCATGACCAGGATCAATAAATATATCATATTCATAATTAAAATCTTCTATTTTAAAGCCCATATTATCGTAAGAAAATGTTATTAATTTACTTCCAATTTTACTTCTATTTAGTTTTTCTAATATGTCTAAATCATTTATTAAAGGAGAAGCTATATTATTACTTTCGATATATAATTCATATTGATCATTATTCAATTTTTCTATGTTTATATCTATATCATATAAATTATCATTTAGTTTATTAAATTCCAGTTCTTTTAGTTTTTTACTACTTTTAATCAATAATTTAGGGTTAATTATATCATGTATTTCTACCTTTAAATTAATTCCTTTTTCTATATATTTGTTACTTATTACTTTGTTTGAATACAAGTTATTATCGTATGTTATTTTAGTATCTTTTTTAGGAATTTTAATAATAAAAACAGTAACTATAATAGCTATTGCTATAAATATATATATTAATTTTTTATTCATTTTTACACCTACATTTCTATTTAATTATATAATATTTCATTTAAAATTAAAAGAAAAATACCAAATTAATTGGTATCTAGTCATTTTTGCTTATTTCAGATTCATATAAATCTTTATATTTAGGGCAATTGTTAAGTAGATATTTGTGGTTTCCGCTAGCTTCAATTTTACCATCATCTAAAAATAAGATTCTATCAGCACCTATAATTGTAGATAGTCTATGAGCAATAATTAAAATAGTATATTCACCTTTCATATTATTAATTGCTTGTGCTATTTTCCTTTGTGTCTTGTTATCTAAGGCGCTAGTTGCTTCATCAAACAATATAATTTCTGTTTTTTGAATTAATGCTCGAGCGATTGCTAAGCGCTGTTTTTCACCACCAGATAAATTAACACCGCCTTCTCCTATGATGGTATCATATCCATCTTTAAGTGAACCTACGAAATCATCTAAACATGCTACTTTACACGCATTAATCATTTCTTCATTTGTTAAATCATTTTTTACTATTTTTAAATTGTCCCTAATACTCATATTAAAAATGTATGGATTTTGACTTATTACTGTGATATTTCCTCTGATAGAATTCTTGTCTAATTCTTTAAGATTGATATTATCAATTGTTATTTCTCCATTATAATTATCATACATTTTACATAATAAATTAAAAATTGTCGTTTTCCCTGCCCCACTTTTGCCTACGAAAGCTACTGTTTCATTGGCATTAATTTTAAATGATAAATTTTTTAATACTATCTTATCACTGTATGCGAAAGTAACATTTTTAAATTCAAAGTTTCCATTTATTTTTTTTATTGTTTTTGTTCCGAAACTTTCTTTTTGGAATTTATCACTATTAATTATCTCGTAAATTCTTTCGGCTGACAAATTAAAATCTTTAATATAGTCTAAAATATCACCTAATATACTCATAAAGCCATTAACATTATAGGAATAATTATGAAGAATAATTGCAGTTGTAGGTATGATTATCCTTTGTCTTAGTAAAAGTATTAGAAATATCATTAAGAAAAAATCAAATAAATCAAATGTAGAATGAAATAACAATTTATGATTTTTATCAGTTTTTTCTATTTCAAATTTTTTATTATTTGAAGCATTTATTTTTAATGATAATTCATCTATAAAACTATCTTCACTATTTAACATTTTAATGTCTCTTGCTCCTCTAACTAATTCTGAAATAAAACTAGTTACTTTTTCTGATAATTTTCTACTGATTTTATCATTTTTATTTTTAA
>JALELF010000021.1 GCA_022771715.1 Bacillota bacterium | reverse complement strand
TCTACTACATCATATACTCTTACCCATTCATCATAATTCTCATTTATTTCCATTATTCTTTCCACCACTCTTTCTAATACTCTATTTCCTTTCGCTATCTTTTTTAACATACTTTTTTCTTCTATTATCATTATCGCTAAGTATCTCTTAAAAGCAGTTAACTTCTTGTTATTATTGCGACATTTCTTTTTTATCCTGTCTAGATTCATATGAAACTTTTTAAATAACTCTAACTCTATATCTAAATTCCTTTTCTCCATTACTAAATATTCATTTATTACTAATCTACTCTTATTTACTGCAAAATTATTAAAGTTTATTTGCGTTACTGCTAAAGTATTTTTATATGAATCATTTATACTCAATCAATTTCCTTTTTATTCTTTTAAAAAGTATAAAAAAACAGTATTTTATTATAAAAATACCATTTTACTATTTCCAACAATCTTTCCTAAATTAAAACATATAATTACTAATATTTAAATTAGTAATATATTAATTAAACCATTTAGGATATTTATTTAAAATATAATTGTATAAATTTACAAACATCTTAAAAAATCTAACAGAAAGTAATAAAACTAAAACTAAGCAAACAATTGGAATAGGCTTAAGTAAAACCAAAGAAAACCATTCGTTAAAGAAAATTGCTTGAAATAAAAATAAAATAAGCATAGAAACTAACAATACCTTTTTATTAAAATCAATTGGTCTACTTATATGATATAAAAGTAAAAATCCAATAATCGCATTAGATATAACACACATAGTAGAAGAAGAAGCTAAATCAATCTTAAATATTTGTGACAAAATCATAATTAAAATAATATTAATTACAATAGTAAGAGCTGCCGGCAATGACCTGCTAATTACATTTGTCAAAAACTTACCTCTAACAATATTGTGATTAGGTTCCAAAGCTAATATCAAAGATGGTATTCCAATTGTAACAGTACTAGTTAAAGTAAGCTGAATAGGAATAAAAGGATACGGTAAGCTAATAAAGATAAACAAAATAGTTAAAAGAGTTGAAAATATCGTTTTAACCAAAAATAATGTAGCAGATCTTTCCAAATTATTTATACTTCTTCTACCTTCTAAAACCACCTCTAAAACCGATGAAAAATCAGAATTCAAAAGAACCAAATTTGAGACATTTCTACTAGCTTCTGTACCATCTTTAAAACCAATACTACAGTCAGCTTCTTTAAGAGCTAAAACATCATTTACTCCATCACCCGTCATTGCTACAATATGCCCTTTCTTTTTCAAGGCAATAATGATTTCTTTTTTTTGATTAGGATTTACTCTAGCAAAGACAGTATATTTATCTACTTCATCATAATTGAATTTAGTTTTAGATAAATCAATACATTTGTCATAATTATTAACACCACTTCTTTTAGCAATACCACATACTGTTTTTAAATTATCACCAGATATAAGTTTAATATCAACATTTTGTTTATTAAAATAACTAATTATATCAATAGCTTCTTTTCTAATTTTATCCTGAATTAAAAATAGTGCTATAACATCAATAGTATTAGGGAGTTCCTTAGAAACAAAATTCTTTTTAGAATAACCTAAAGCTAATACTCGATATAAAGAAGAATACTCATTCAAATATTTTTCATATTTACTAGTATCTTTTTTTATAAAATCCAAAGCTCCTATTACAAATGTACCACAATCTTCAAAATTAACTCCAGAAAATTTTTTAACAGAAGAAAAAGGTATTACTTCGTTTACTTTATAGTTTTTTTTCATTTCATATTTTTCTTTAAGTGCTTGTAATGTTTGATTTGTTTCTTTAAAAGAATAACACAAATTGCCCATTATTTCTTCAATATTATAATTTTTATTCAAAACTATTACATCTTTAACTTCCATTATGCCTTCTGTAATAGTGCCTGTTTTATCCAAGCATAAAGTATCTACACGAGCCAAAGTTTCAATAGAATACAAATCTTGAACTAAAACCTTATATTTAGAAAGTCTTAAAACAGCAACCGCAAAAACCGTACTAGTTAACAAAACTAATCCTTCTGGAATCATTCCTATTAAAGCAGCAACTGTATTTACTAAAGAAACTTCTAGATTATGATTTGAAACACTAAACTGTCTCAAAAACAAAATAATGCCAAGAGGGAATATAATTATTGTTATTGTTTTTAATATTTTATTTAATGACGACATTATTTCAGAATTAATTTTTTTAATATATTTAGCTTCTTTAGATATCTTAGCAGTATAATTATCAAGTCCAATATGCTCTACTCTTGCAGTAACACTACCACTCATTATGAAACTGCCTGACAAGAGCATATCACCTTTTTTCTTAAAGATAGTATTTACTTCTCCAGTTATAAATGATTCATCAACTTCACATTCACCATCTAAAATAACCGAATCAGTTATAACCTGATTTCCTAACTTTAATTTAATTAAATCATCTAATACTATTTCATTTATGGATAATTCTTTTATTTTGCCATTTCTAAGAACTGAAACTTTAGAACTAGACACAACTGAAAGTTTATCTATAATTCTTTTAGCTCTTAGCTCTTGAATAGTACTTATAAATATATTACAAATCACCACACCCATAAACATTAAGTTTCTATATGAATGCGCTATAACTATAGCTATAGCTAAAACAAGATTTAAAAAATTAAATATAGTAAATATATTATTTGTAATTATTTGTTTTACACTTTTAGTAGGAACCTCTGTGTCAAAATTAACCAAATTATCTTTATATCTTTCCTCAACCTGCTTATCTGTCAAACCAATATTAATATTAGGGTTATACCTTATCATAATATCACTCCTTGTGTAAATTTTTTCTATTCATAACATATAATATAATAAATTATAGCAAAAGTACTTGTCAAATTTATTTTTGTTTGCTATAATTAAACGTGTGATGGACCTATAGCCAAGTGGCTAAGGCGTGGGACTGCAACTCCCTGATCGTTGGTTCAAATCCGACTAGGTCCTCCATTAGATATTAGAAAAGCCTATTTAAGGCTTTTTTCATTGTCTAGTAAAATAACTTTTCTTATTACATTAATTATATCATACTTTTTTCTTTTTATATGATTTTAAAACTATTATTGATGATATTACTTCTACTACATTTCCAAGTACAGCTGTGTAGGCTCCTACATATAGATTATAAAAGAACCACGTTGTTCCACATACTAAAAAGCATGTCGTTAAAAATTTAGGATTACTTTGCCATGTAGCATATGAATAAATTATTCCTATGATCATTGGTATTATAGTTAACCAACCATTTAAGGTTACTATAGAAATTACTACTACAATAATTATATAGCCTAGAAGAATACTAATAGGAATTTTTCTGTTTTTTTCTTCATATTTATAATAGATGAAACACCTTAAAACAGCAATTAGATTAAGTATCCCAGCTGTAATAGTATTAAGTAAAATATATTCTATTCCATATAATAAATTAGCCATTAATTGACATATTAAAACACTTTTCTTTTTTTTACTATAAATGCTTGTTACAAAAAATATAAAAGCGATAAATCCTATAAGTTGTGCTACATAATTCACTTTAGACACCTGCCTAACTTAATTATAACATTTATTTCCAATTTGTACTTACAAAGGATAAACAAATCTAAAATTTTACACTTTTTTTTACTCATGTATTGACATCTTACATCAACTAGTGTAAAATTCTAAATATGCAGGTGTAGTACAGCGGTTAGTATGCGGCCTTGCCAAGGCTGAGACGGCAGTTCGATTCTGCTCACTTGCTCCATTGGGAAATTTGTCCAAACTTTTATAGTTAGGACTTAAATATAGAAGTATCAATTTCTAAAAGAAGTTGGTACTTTTTTAGTGTTTAAGATTTGAAAGGATGGGTTTTATGATTAGCATTACTACAAAAGAATTAGAAATTGAAAATGATTTAAAAAGAAAGATTGAATTTATATGTGATTTTTGTAATACCAAACCTACTATTATAAATGGTAATATTAGAAATATTGATAAATCAAATTTAAGTTATATAGAACCTCATAGAATAATAATTAAAGGTATTACATTTCTTGCATTTAACTATTCTAAAACTTTATATGTTGGTAATCTATCAAATAAACTAGAATTAAAGGATTTAGAAACCTTTATTAAAGAGTTAAATTAAAATATAAATATTTGTACTAACTTCTCTTAAAAGTGCCTTAAAACTGGCAAAAACAAGCAATATGTCTTGACTTTAGATAAAATAATATATAATAAATACCCATGAAAGAAGTTTTATATTTAGGGGGTTGATAGATATGAAACTTAATATATTTAATGAAACTATATTATGTAAAATTTTAAGAGGTGCCAAAGACATGTAATTATTTTATAGTCTTTGTCGCCTTTTTTTAATTATTAGACTTAACTTTTTGCTTTTAAAGTGCCAAACATATGAAAGGAAGTGTTAAAAAACATGAATGAAGAAAAGAAAGTAGCAGGTATTTATATTAGAGTATCAACTGAAGATCAAGCACGTGAAGGATTTAGTTTACCAGAACAAGAAAAACGACTTCGTGCTATGTGTGAATTTAAAGGTTATGATATTTATAAAGTATATAAGGATGCTGGAATAAGTGCTAAAACTGGTAATAAAAGACCTGCATTTGAAGAATTAAAAGAAGATATTAGAAATAAAAAATGTAATACTATTGTTGTATTAAAACTAGATAGACTTACACGTTCAGTTTATGATATGGAAGATATAATGAAATTTTTAGAAGATAATAATGCTTATTTAGATTGTGCTAATGATGATATAAATACTACAAGTGCTAATGGTAGAATGGTCGCAAGACTTTTAACAACAGTATCACAAAATGAAATAGAAAGAACAAGTGAAAGAACTAAAATTGGTTTAGCTGGAGCAATTAAAGCTGGTAATATTCCTCATAAAGCACCTTTTGGTTATAAACATGAAAATAAAAAATTGGTAATTGATGAGGCAACCAAAGATCAAGTAATAAGAATATTTAATTTATATCACGAAGGTAATTCCTATCAAACAATAAGTAATTTATATAATAAAGAAAAAGTATTTGGTAAAACAAATTGGTGTGATTCAACTATATTAAAGATAATTGAAAATGAAATATATAAAGGCGACTTTGTACATGGAAAGAGAACAAATAATCCAACTTACTATGAAAATGTTGTTGAACCTATTGTATCAAAAGAGTTATGGGAAGAATGCCAAGTACAAAAGAAAAAGAATTCTAGAAATTATAAACGAGATAAAGAATACTTATTTTTGCAAAAACTTAAATGCCCTAAATGTAATCGAATTTTAGGTGGTAATGCAACAAGAAAGAAAAATGGTGATGTTTATTACTACTATCAATGCCATAATTGTAAAATATCAATTAAAGAAAAAGATATAGAAAAATTATTTGATAATTTTATAAGTGAAATACAAGAATATGATGCAGTTGTTAATCAAACACTACTTCCTATGATTAAAACCAAATTAGATAATCCAAAAGAAAAATTACAAAAGGAGTTAAATGAACAGCAAGATAAACAAGAAAGAATTAGAAAAGCATATATTAATGGATCCTTCACTATTGAGGAGTATGATTTAGAAAAAGAAGTAATTGATAATACAATTAAACATTTAGAGCAAAAAATTAAAGAATGTGATATATGTAATGAACTTAAATTTACTCCAGAAGATATATTAATAAAAAGAGATTTAGATTATATAAATCAATTAATCTACCCAGAAGAATATGAAGATAACACTTATACTTGGTATGATTATACAAGAAGTGAAAAAGCAGATTTAATAATGAGATATGTTGATTATGTAGAACTAGAATATACTAACAATAAAAAAATAGAACTTGGCGAAGTATATTTTAGAGAAAGTATGTATAAACCTTGTAATGAATTATATGATGCTGGATTTCTTGCTAAAACTGATTATGCAATACTAGGTAATATATTAACAAAATTAAGATTTAGCGAATATTTACCAATAGAAAAAGTTAGTGAAATAGTATTTACTTTAAGGCAATATTACAATGTAGGTTATTTTGAAGCAACATATTATTATGATAATAAAGTATTCTATTTTAATGATTATAAAAACAGGAATATTGTAAGAATATTCCCAATAGAAGATTATAAAAAAATGGATAAACTAGATAGACTACAATTAGGTGTAATTTATATAAATGATGGCGAAAAAACTCTTTTAGAAAATAAAGATGAATTATTTACTACTATACCAGAAAGAACTAACTCTCAAGTATATGAAATAGATGAAGATATTAAAAAAAGAAAAGAAGAAATAGAATTGAAATTTAAAGAAATGTTAACAGATAAAGAAAATAAGAAATAAAGTTTTTGCTAACTTTTTTCAAAAAGTTATAACAAACGAACACGTTTTGTTGAAATATAATTTCAATGAAAGTGGGAAAAGTTTGTAAATAAAATTATGAAAATAATTTTTATAGATAAAATAATATGCAGTGCATAATGTTTTATCTTATGGCTTATGAAGTATTCTCTATTACGAAGTTTTAGAGTAATACAAATAAGACAAGCGGATTATAAGGTTGCTTAAACCTTATCCCCCATATTTTGATATAAACAACGTGCAATGTCAAAATATATAAGGGGTTAGAAATTTTGACAAAACAAAATTACCTACTACAAATAATAAAAAAATATTCTAGTAAAGGAGGTTATAATCTATGGAAGAATTATCATATTCATTACATTTAAGTAATGATAAAAATAAAACTAAACGAGCAAGACAATTTGCTAAAAGTAGTAAACTATCTACTACTTCACTTAGTAATAATGCAATACAAACGCATCAACAATTATCAAAAGTTGATAAACATAATTTAAGAAAATATGATAACGATAAAGATTTAATATGTATTATACGAGGTACTTCATCAGTTGTAGAAGATACTAAAAATTTATATTTAGAATTATTTGAAGATGCAAGAATTAAGTATAATGAAAAACAAAAAAGGAATGATAGAAAAATAGAAAATTATTTTAATCATATCTCAAATGATAATAAAAGAGATCTTGCTTGTGAAATAATTATTGAACTTGGTGATATGGACTTTTGGGCTGATAAAAATGATGATTTTAAACATAAAATGGTTGATGTATATAAAGAACAAATATTAGATTTAGAAAACATAGTTTCTAACTTTAAGATAGCAAATGCAACAATCCATTTTGATGAATCTAGTCCACATTTACATATTGTTGGTGTTCCTTTTAAAGAGGGTAGTAAAAATGGTATGGTAGTTCAAGTTGGTAAAAGTGATGTTTTTACAACTGATAGTTTAAGAAATATACAAGATAAAATGAGAGAATATTGTATTAGTACATTTAATAAAGTATATGATTTAAACTACTCTTTAAAAATAAAGGAAGAAGGTCGTAATCAAGATATAAATGTTAAAAATATGATTAATTATAGAGAGTTAAAAAAGGAACAAGAGAAAAATAAAAAACGACTTAATGAATTAAATGATAAGGCAGATGATTTACAAAATAAATCTTTACAAATAACTAATATTATCGATAATTTAAAGCCTAATAAGTTAAATAAAAATAATTATTCAATTACAAATGATGAAATAAATGAAATTAAGGATTATATAAAGCAAACACAAGATACTACTTCTAATTTAAAGACAACTAATGATTTAACTACAATATTAGAACATTATGAGGATGACTTAAAAAATCATTCAAAAGAAGTTAAAAACTTACAACAAAGAATTAAAAATCGTGATAATAAAATAAATGAATTAGAATATAAATTAGACTTTGCAAATGACACTATTGATGAGTTAGAAGATAAAGTTTCAAAACTTGAAGAAATGTTAGAATACTTTAAAAATTTATGGAAAAGATTTATAGAGTTTTTACAAAACAAATTCTTCTCTACTGATAAATATGATAATATTATTCAAGATTTATATAATGAAGATATACTTGATAATGATGACATTGATGTAATTCAAAATAATAAAAGTAAAAATGAAGAAATAGAAAGATAAGGAATGATATTCTTTTTTATACATTTTTGGTTTAGTTATTCTTTGTTACGTTAGTATTTGACTTTGACAATATCATAATATATAATATATCGTAAGAAAGGAGAACTTATTTTATGAAAAGTGAAAGTTTAAAGCAAATATTGGCATTTTTAACACGAATTTTAGAAAAAAATGATTTTAATGAAGATAAACAAATAATTCAATATTTATTTAAGGAATTAGAAAAATTGGAACACCAACTTCCAAC
>JALELF010000076.1 GCA_022771715.1 Bacillota bacterium | reverse complement strand
CGTGCCGTCATCCGTGGAGCGTAAGCGACTAACCATTATTAATATAAATGTTAAAGTAAAAACTGATAAAAATGTCAATGTTAAAAGTTGATAGTTATTATTAGTTTTTTTATATTCAACCAGAAACAAATGTTCTATTTTTGATTGACTTACTATATTAAATCTAGTACAATAATTATGGAATGGAGTGCTTCTATGATAAGTGGTATTATAAGAAAAAATAATGATGATTATATTTTTAAAATCAATCGATATATAAGTTATGTAGATATAGAAAAAGCTAACAACATGTCAAAAGAAGATGTAGAATTAATAAAAACAGAAGAAGAAAAAATACCTTATAGAAATAATAAAGTATATAGCTTTAAAGTAAAACCAAATAATAATTGCTTAATTAAAATAGATAACTATAAACATGTTGTTGGTTTATATTGTAATTGCATGGAATTTTTAAGAACAAATTCTTGTGAACATTTAGCACTTATCTTTAAAGAATATTATGAATTATTGTTTGATGAACATGAAGAAAAAGACATAAGAAAAATATCAAGTCAAATTTTAAAAAAATATTCTAATAATAAGCTTATCATAAAAAAAGAAGTATTCTTAGAGTTAGAAATAATACCACATATTAGAGAATATTATATCAATTATTATAATAAAATAAAAAATTACTGTTTTGAATTAAAAGTAAAAATAGGAAACGATAAAATGTATTCATATAATAGCCATCAATCATCTTTCATAAATGTTTACAATAATCAATCTGGAAGTTGCTATTTTGGGGTATCATTTACTTATGATTATGATACATGCTTTTTTAATAAAACTAATGAAAGAATAATTAATTTTATTAATAATAACTTTGAAAATATCAATAGAAATGTATATTCATCACAAACCATTGTTTATTTACTAAAAGAGTTTGAAGATACTAATTTTAGTTTTAAATTTAATAATCATGAAATCAATTATATAAATGAAGGATTCCCATTTAAATCTGTAATTAGTGATAATGATTCAGAAAACTATCAAATAGAATTTAATGCGAACGAATTTATTCCAATAGGAAATAACAACGAATATGTTTATGTAGATGGTAATATGTATCATTTAACAAAAAAGGAAAGCAATTTAGTAAGTGATATAATAAAAAATGAAATGGACAAAATAGTTATTCCTAAAAATAAAATAAATGAATTTAGTAAAGGTATTTTACCAATAATAAAAAAGCAAGTGGAATTAGAAGAAAACATAAAAGATAAACTTATTATAATAACTAATCCAGAATGTGAATTATATTTTGATTTAAAAGAAAATAATATAGATGTAAAAATATACTTTGTTTATGACAAAAAAATTAATTATTTTGATAAGAGTAATATTATAAGAGATGAATATTTTGAAAACAAAGTAATAGAAGATATTACTTCATATGGTTTTAATATAGAAAATAAAAAAATAGAATTAAATGATATTAATGAAATTGTTAATTTCATGGAAGTAGGATTAAATGAATTATCAGAAAAATATAAAATATTTATTACTGAAAAATTAAAAAAGGTTAATATAAAAAGAAAAACAAATATTTCTAGTACTTTTAAAATAGGTCAAGATAATATATTAAATTATAAATTTGAATTAGATGGTATTAATGAATCTGAATTAGTTAATATTTTTAAAGATATTAAAGCTAAAAAGAAATACTATCGCTTAAAAAGTGGTGATATTTTAAACTTAGAAGATGATAATTTAAAGGAATTAAATGATTTAGTTGAAGAGATGGAAATAACTGATGAAGATATTGTAAATGGTAAAGGTGAAGTATTAAAATATAGAGCTATTTATTTAGATAGTATTAAAAATACAAAATACCATATTGTAAAGACAGATAATTTATTTGATAATTTTATATCTAATTTTTACAAATACAAAGATTCTGAATTAACTATAACTAAAGATTTAGATATATTAAGGGATTATCAACTAACAGGAGTTAAATGGCTATATAATATAGATAAAACCGGCTTTGGGGGTATTTTAGCTGATGAGATGGGTCTTGGTAAGACAATTCAAACAATATATTATATAAGGCAAATATTAGCTATAAATGAGGGTGCTAAATTTTTGATAGTTGTTCCTACTTCATTACTTTATAATTGGTATCATGAATTTGATATGTATGCAGAAGAAATAAAAAAGATATTAGTAATAGGAACAAAGTTAAAAAGGAAAAAATTATTAGATAATGATGTATCTGTCTTTATAACTACTTATGGTTTAGTTAGAGAAGATGAAGATTATTACTTAGAAAAAAAATATCATGCTATCATTATAGATGAAGCTCAAAATATAAAGAATCCTATATCAGGTATATCCAAAACTGTAAAAAAAATTAAAGCAGATACTAGATTTGATTTAACAGGTACACCTTTGGAAAATTCTACTTTAGAGTTATGGAGTATTTTTGATTTTATTATGCCTGGCTATTTATCTTCTATTCAAAAGTTTCAAAGTAAATATAAAATTGATACTTTTAATGAAGAAACAGATAATCTAATTAAAGGCTTGAATAAACAAATAAGTCCATTTATTTTAAGAAGAAAAAAGGCAGATGTTATAAAAGAACTTCCAAGTAAAATAGAAAATAATATATATATTGATTTATCAGAAGAACAGAAAAAAATGTATGTTTTAGAACTAGAAAGAGTAAAAAAAGATATAGATGACGCTATTAATAGCGGTGGAATAAGTAAAGCTCGATTTTTAATATTAAGTCTTTTAACCAAATTAAGACAAATTTGTATAGACCCTAGAATAGTTTATGAACACTATAATGGAACATCTAATAAAATTGATAGATTCATTAGTATTGTTACAGAAAGTATTAGTAATGGTCATAAAATTTTAGTCTTTACTTCCTTTAAATCAGCACTTAATATAGTTCATAATGCTTTATTAGAAAAAGGAATTGAAAGTTACGTAATAGATGGCTCAGTTACTAGTAAAAAAAGAATGGAAAGAGTAAATAATTTTAATGATGAAAATAATAATATAAATGTATTCCTTATTATGCTTAAAGCAGGAGGTACAGGTCTTAATTTAACTAAAGCAGATATTGTTATTCATCTTGATTTATGGTGGAATCCACAGGCGGAAAATCAAGCAACTGATAGAGCACATAGAATTGGTCAAAAAAATGTAGTTGAAGTTATTAAACTTATTTCTAAAGGTACTATTGAAGAAAAGGTATTAGAACTTCAAGAAAAGAAAAAGAAACTAAGTGATGAGTTAATAGATGGAACTGTTCGTGATCAAAATATTTTGTCGCAATTAGATGAGAAAGAAATTAAAAATCTTTTATCTTATGAAAATAAAGATTAGTCAATTTTAATTATAGAAAATATGAAGTTTAAAAATAATTGTTTATTACAGATTTTAAGCTAGTGTAACTTTGATTTGTTTACATATCAATGCAGAAATAAAAATTTGGAAAAATCAAAAGATGTTATAATTATGTTGTGAGAGGAAGATAGAAATGAAATTAATTTTAGCTTCAAATTCTAGAACTAGAAAAGAAGTATTAGACAAAGTAGGGTTAATATATGATGTTATTCCAAGCAATATAGAAGAACATTCAGATAAAACTGACCCAAAAGAATATGTTATGGATTTATCAAGACAAAAAACTGAAGTAATGCAAAAGATTTGAAGGAAGGCGTTATACTTTCTGCTGATTCTATAATTTATATAGATGATAAAAAATTGGAAAAACCAAAAACAAAAGAACAAGCAAAAATTATGCTACAAAGTTTATCCGGTAGGATTAATTATGCTGTGACAGGAGTAACAATAATAGATTTATATCAAAACAAAAAGATTACACTAAATGAAGTAACTAAAGTTTATTTTGATGAACTTTCTGATGAAGAAATTGATTGGTACATTGAAAATGAACAATACATTTTTGAACGATGTGGATATTCAATATCAGGAAAATCAGCTATCTATATTCCAAAAATAAATGGAGATTATTACAATATTCTGGGTATGCCAATTAGTAGAGTTTATAAAGAACTTAATAAATTAGGATATAAATTATCTGATTTTAATTGAAGGCATATGGTCAAGAAATAGTAGCTAAAATATTGCTTTAGTATAGGAAGTTAGAAGATATATTATTAAAAAAATCTTTTGTTTTATAGTGCTGAAACTGTTTGGTTAAACGTAAATGCAATAACTACTCTTTTTGATGTAAAAATACATGCTATTGCAAAACATATAAATAATATATATAATGCTGAAGAATTAAGTAGTGAATCAACTTGTTCTATTTTATAACAAGTTCAAGTAGAGAGGACTCAAAATGTTAAAAAGCAAAGGAAATATTATAATCTAGATATGATTATTTTTATCGGAGTTAGAGTTAATTCTAAAAGAGCAATTAAATTTAGAACTTGGGTAAATGAAATAATTAAAGATTATTTTACAAAATTTAACGCCTGAAATATCATTATATTTATGAATAAAATTCGTGGTCAAATTCAGCAGTGATGGTTTGCAAAAATAATATTTTAATTGATAAATATAAAAATTTAAAAATATATAAAGATTAACTTGACTTTAATATTATTATCTGCTATTTTAATATTAAATTTATAAGTAACAATACTCACTATCACTACACAAATCTACAGTCAATTTATATATTTAGCATAAAACATGGTCGTTGTTTGTTTTGTGTCTTTTAAATTTTATGAAAAAGCGAATGGAGGAGATTAAACGTGAAAAATTTAAAAAAAGTAGAAAGTCTAAAAAATATGAAATTTGCTGTCATTAAATTATACAAAATATATATGGCACAAGCAAATCAAAATCAATTAGGAATGAATTGTTATCATGAAAATGGACATGATAATAGTGGATCTCATCCGGATTATCATAGTGACTCTCATGACAATACC
Organism: Bacillota bacterium; assembly: GCA_022771715.1. Taxonomy (GTDB): domain Bacteria; phylum Bacillota_I; class Bacilli_A; order RF39; family UBA660; genus JALELF01. The sequence continues at coordinate 1,117 of JALELF010000076.1, read as the reverse complement.
CCAGGTAGAATGATGATTCATACATTAGTTAAAAATGGAACAAATTAATACATTAATAAAACCTACAAACGATTGTAATATGAGATGTAAGTATTGTTTTGCTGAAAAATATGGTTATGAGAAATCTTTGTTAGATATTAATAAGTTAAAGATTTATATTGAATTATTGACAAAAAAATATAAATATATAAATTTGGTGTGGCATGGAGGAGAACCATTGTTAGCACCTTTAGATTATTATGAAGAAATATATGATTATTGCAAAAAGTTTGATTCTAAATTTATATATTCATTACAAACAAATGGTACATTACTAAATACTGATAATATAGATTTTTTTAAAGCAAACAGCACTAACATTGGATTATCGTTTGATGGTTTAACAAATGATAAAACTAGGTCTTATACACAAAAAATTTTAGAAAATATTAAATTACTACAATCAAATGGAATGTATCCTGGGGCAATTTTGGTAGTTAATCAAAATAATGTAAATAATTTAATTGGAGAATATGAATACTTTAAATCCTTGAATCTAGGTATGAAAATGAATCCTATGTTTAATGATGGAGCTGCAAAAGAAAATAATTTTTTTGATTTAGATCCTAATGAATATATCAAAAATTTTGTAGAATTTTTTAAATACTGGTCTTTAGATGCAACATGTAACATAAATGTTTCAACATGTATAGAACTAGTAAATCTAGTATTAAATGAGAAAAGTAGCGTTTGTACTTTTAATTCTTGTTTAGGAAAATGGTTATGTTTCGACAGCGATGGACATTTGTATCCATGCGATAGATTGTGCCTAGAAGAATATGATTTAGGTGACGTTACAAGAATGGCATCGATAGAAGAAGCGTTTGAGAATAAAAATTTTTTAAAACTTCTACAAAATAGTATTTCAAGAAGACAAAACTGTATTGAAAATTGTGAGTATTTTAAAAATTGTTATGGTGGATGTAATGCCAACTCCATTTTAAATGAGAAGAATAAAAATAGTGTTTCATGCCACATTCAAAAAGGTATTTTGAAAGAAATTAAAAAGTTTATAATTGAACTTAACAATGAAAAAGAGTATGACAAATTAAATTATAGTTTATCCAAAGTTTTAATA
>JALELF010000064.1 GCA_022771715.1 Bacillota bacterium | reverse complement strand
ATAGAATATATAATAATCAATAATTTATTTAAAAATTTAACTTTACTTTACAAAAAAAGAAACACTAATGTTTCTTTTCAATCTTAAATATAACTTGATACATATCTTCAAAATCAAATTCTTCAGTATCAATTACATAACCATATTTTTCAATAGTTTCAGCACATTTTCTAATAGTATTAATAATAGTCTTTAAATCAGCTGCACCATATTTACTATTATCATGTTTTTCCATAGTAACTGGTTCATCTAAGTCATAAACTGGTGTATACTCTGGTTCTTCATAAGAAGGAGTAATATTTTCAGGAGTATATCCCATTGGAGGAACTGGTTTAAATTCTTCCTTAGGAGTTACTACTTCTTCACTAACATCTTCCTCATCTTCTATAATATCACCATGTGGTAAATCTTCATTACCTAAATTTAATGGTTCATTATTGAATAAATTTTGAGGTTCAACATTCTGATCAACTGGATTAGATTCAGCAAACAAATTACCAAAATTAAACATATTAGAATCAAAAGTATTTGTTTTTAATTCTTCATCTTTTTCTTCTTTTGGTTGTGCTACTGCATTAAATATCTCATTATTAAATCCAGATAATTCAGTTTTCTCTTCAGGCTCATTTTTCTTTTCTTCTAATCTTTCAAATAAACTCTTTTCTTGTGGTACAAATCTTGTATTAAAATCCATATCTGGCATTTTTGAACTTAATTCATTAGCTTCAAATCTTACATCAGTATTTCCTGAATTATCTTCATCTTCAACCATTGTAAAAAATCTATTATTATTAATTGGTTCAAAAGTTTCTTCTGGTTCTTCTTTAGTAGGTTTATCTGGCATTTTTAATAATTCTTCTAAAGATAATTTAGGCTTATTTTCATTTATATTATTAGCTTCTTTTTCTATTTTAGAAATATCTAAAAATCCAGGATTAATTTTAGGAGTATCTGTAGGAGTCATATTCTTTTCTTCATTTATACTATCTCTAGATATAGTAATAGTATCTTCTAAATCATTTTCCTTCTTTTCTTCTACATCTTTAAAAGGAGGCATTTCAAAAGAAGTAACATCTGGTATTCTAGGTATAAATTCATCTTCTTTATCCTCAATAATAGGTGTTTTTGGTAAATTATATAAACTTTCAAAACGATTTAAAGGATTATTAATATTCTCATTTTTAATAGGAGCATTTTGATCCTCAAAATCTAGTATTTCTATATCTTTATTATTGTTTAACATTTTTATTACCTCCTCATCGGTTCTTCTAACTGTTAATCTTTCTTTAATTATTTTATCTAATAATATGTTTTGTATTTTTTTATCCTTTATACGAAGTAAGCTTCTAGCATGACGTTCTGATATTCTATTTTCAAGCAATGCTTCTTGAACTTCATCACTTAAATTAAGTAAACGTAACTTATTAGCAATAGCTGATTGACTTTTACCTAACTTTTTAGCAAGCATCTCTTGACTTATTCCAATATTCATATCAAATATTTTTTTATATGATATTGCTTCTTCAATTGGAGTTAAATCTTTTCTTTGAACATTTTCTATTAAAGCTATTTCTGCACTTTCTTTATCATTCATGTTTACTACCATAGCTGGTATTTCTGTAAGACCTGCCATAGTTGATGCCTTATATCTTCTTTCACCCGCTATTATTTCAAATTTATTTCCCAAAGGTCTTACTGTAATTGGAGATAAAACTCCATGTTCTTTAATTGATTCACTTAATTCCTTTAAAGCTTGTTCATCAAATTTAATTCTTGGCTGAAACCTATTAGGTAAAATGTCATCAATTTTTAAGAAAACAACCTTTCTATCTGCCATAACACTATCCATGCTTACAGCTCCCTTCTTTATTCTTAAATATATAATACTATAACTTGGGAAATAATTCAATAGTTTTGGGAAATATTTTGGGAAATATTTTTTTAATAGCGTTTTGGCCTTTAAAAACCTATATTTCCCAGGAAATACTAAAAAAGAAATAATCATAAACTATTTCTTTTAATTTCAGCATTACTTCTAGGATATTTATTACTAATAAAGCCGTTTCTTCTAAATTTATAAATGATTCTTTTGCTATTTTCAATAGGTAGGAAAAATTCACATTGCTCTACTTTAGAAGTATTAAGAACCTTTAAGGCATTAACACAACTATCAATTTCATCTATACTTCCTTTAAGTGGAATAAAATAACCACCTACTTTAGTTATAGGCATAGCATATTCTAATAACACCGGTAAATTAGTAACTGCTCTGGCTGTTACCATACTAAATTTATCTCTATTTTTTTTGCCATAATCTTCAATTCGATCATGAATAGCTTCTATATTTTCTAAATTTAAACTATCAATAACAGTGTTTAAAAAATTAACACGCTTGTTCAATGAATCAACCAATGTCACTTTAATATTAGGAAACATAATCTTAATTACCATACCAGGAAATCCTGCTCCACTACCTATATCACATAAGCTATCGACTTTATTTAAGTCAATTACTTTATTCATAGTTAAGCTATCATAGAAATGTTTTAAATATACTTCTTTTTCTTCAGTAAGAGCTGTTAAATTTATTTTTTCGTTCCATTCAATTAATAAAGAATAATATTTTTTTAAAAGTTCTAACTGTCCTTTAGTAGGATTTATCCCTATCTTATTTAATTCAAATATAAATTCATTTTCATTCATGATGGTACTCCTTTTTTAAGTAAATAGAAAGAATTGATATATCACTAGGATTAACACCACTTATTCTAAGAGCTTGCCCTAAAGAAATTGGTCTAATCTCACTTAATTTTTGTTTCGCTTCACTAGCTAAATTATGAACTTTGTAATAATCTATATCATTTGGTATTTTTTTATTTTCTAGTGATTTTAATTTTTCTGCTTCTTTCTCTTCTTTAGCTATATAACCATCATATTTAACCATTATTTCTACTTCATCCAATATATCTTTATCATAATCAATATCAATAAAATGCTTTATATTATCAAATGTAATATCTTGTCTTTTAAGAAAATCATATAAAGTTGCTGTTGTACTTAATCTAGTTAAATTATTGTTAGATAAATATTCATTTACTTCTTTATTAGGAGTAATTCTATTATTTTTTAATTTGCATATTAAAGCATCTATTTGAAGTTTTTTATATTCAAATTTTTTATAAGTATCATCACTTATTAATCCTACTTCATGGCCATACTCTCTTAATCTTAAGTCAGCATTATCATGCCTTAATAATAAACGATACTCTGCTCGTGATGTAAGAAGCCTATATGGGTCTCTTACTCCTTTTGTTACTAAGTCATCAATTAATACCCCAATATATGATTCATATCTTTTAAGAATTAAAGGTTCCTTACCTTTTAATTTTAATGAAGCATTTATTCCTGCCATTAAACCTTGACATGCTGCTTCTTCATAACCACTTGTCCCATTTATTTGACCAGCAGTAAATAAATTCTCTATTATTTTGGTTTCTAAAGAGCTTTTAAGTTGTGTAGGATAGATTGCATCATACTCAATAGCGTATGCATACTTAAGAATTTTAGCATTTTCTAAACCTTCCAAACTATGAACCATTTCTTCTTGAATATCATAAGGCATACTAGTTGAAAATCCTTGCAAATAAATATCATCATAATATAAACTTTCTGGTTCTAAGAATAATTGATGTCTTTCTTTGTCTTTAAATCTCACTATTTTATCTTCAATAGAAGGGCAATATCTAGGACCTATTCCTTTTATATCATCTAATCCACCATACATACTAGATTTATTTAAATTATCAAGAATTATTTTATGTGTCTTACTGTTTGTATATATTAAATGACAAGGAACTTGATCTTCTATTTTATAAAGTGGTGGATTATCAAAACTAAAAGTTCTATAAACATCATCACCTTTTTCTATACTCATTTTAGAAAAATCAATAGAATTTTTATCTAATCTTTGTGGTGTACCTGTTTTAAGTCTAATAATATTGAAACCTAATTTCTTTAAATTATCACTTAAATGATTACTTGGTGTTTCACCATGTGGACCACTTCTAGTACGAGTACTACCAATTAAAATATCACTTTTTAAATATGTACCAGTAGTTAAAATAACTATTTTACTATATATTTTAGTACCATTTTCAAGAATAACGCCTTGAACTTTATCATCATTAACTATTAAGTCTTCTACTATTCCTTCTAAAATTTCTAAATTATCTTGTTTATTTAATGTTTTTAACATTTCTTTTGGATATGTTACCTTATCAGCTTGACATCTTAAAGCTTGAACAGCAGGACCTTTCTTGCTATTTAACATCTTAATTTGAATATGGGTTTTGTCCGCATTTTTACCCATCTCGCCACCCAAAGCATCTATTTCTCTTACAACTATTCCTTTAGCAGAACCACCAATAGATGGATTACAAGGCATAGTTGCTATATTTTTAATACTACCAGTAACCAATAAAGTTTTATTATTTGTACGAGCTGTAGCTAAACTTGCTTCACAACCAGCATGTCCGCCTCCTACTACAATTACATCATATTCCATATTATTCACCTACTTTCCTAAACAAAATCTACTAAATAAATTATCCAACAATTCTTCTTCATAAGTTTCACCAATTATACTACCTAAAAGATTCCATACTTCTTTTATATCTATTTCCAACATATCAATCGGAAAATCATTATCAATATTATCTAAAATTCCATCTAATATTTGATTACAATTCTTTAAAATAGCTAAACTTCTAGAATTCACTAAATAATTCATATCACTTGTATTTAACTTTTCAATATTAAATAATTCTTTAATTCTAGATTTTAATTTATCTAAACCGATATTATTTTTAACACTTATTCTAATATAATCTTGATTATCTAAATTTATTTTACTTTCTAAATCTATTTTATTTACAATAACAATATGTGGTTTATTTTTTATTTTTTCTAATATTTCCTTTTCTTCTTCACTTATTGGTTCATTATTATTTAAAACAAATATAATTAGATCAGACTTATCAATTAAACTTAAACTTTTACTAACACCTATTTTTTCCACTATATCATTTGTTTCTCTAATTCCTGCCGTATCTATTATATTTAAAATAATTCCATCTAAATTAAGAACACCTTCTACTACATCTCTAGTAGTACCAGGTATATCAGTTACTATAGCTTTTTCTTCTTCTATCAAAGCATTTAGAATACTACTTTTACCAACATTAGGTTTTCCTATAATTACAGTATTAATACCTTCTTTAATGATTTTAGAGTTTTCACTCATTTTAATTATTTTACTTAATTCTTGTTTTACATCTTTAATAAAAGGAATTATTTCATTGTTTTTTAGTTCTTTTACATCATCATATTCTGGATAATCAATATTAACTTCTATTTGCGAAATAATTTCCACTATTTTTTCACGTAATTGATGAATTAAATTAGAAGTATTTCCACTTACTTCTTCCATAGCAAGATTTCTAGCTACTTCAGTCTTGCTATCAATTAAATCCATTATACCTTCGGCTTCTATTAAGTCAATACGACCATTTAAAAAAGCTCTTTTAGTAAATTCACCTGGTTCTGCTAAACGACAACCATTTATTAATAAAAGCTCTAATACTTTTTTAGTTGTAGCTATTCCACCATGACAATTAATTTCTACTACATCTTCCATAGTAAATGTTTTAGGAGATTTCATTACAGATACTAATACTTCATCTATCTTTTTAGAGTTTTCCACAATAAAACCATAATGAATTGTATGAGTTTCTACTTCATTCAAATTTTTACCTTTAAATATTTTATTAACTATATTAATAGCTTCATTACCACTAACTCTTATAATAGATATAGCACCTACACCTAAAGATGTAGAAATAGCCGCTATTGTATCTAACATAAAATCACGTCCTTTGTCTTATTGATTTTATATCTTTTTTTTAGTTTAGTCAATTATTTATAATAATATATAAAGAAAATTACCTATTTTTCCTATATT
>JALELF010000093.1 GCA_022771715.1 Bacillota bacterium | reverse complement strand
TCTACTGGAAAAATAGATTCAACTATTATTTGTGTATTTGGATTTGAACTTTTTAAAGCTTCTATTAATTTTTCATATTGTTCTATAAAATATGCGTTTTGCATTAGTGCAACTGAATTAGCTCCTAATGTTATTATGATTCGTTTAACATTATATTTTTTTATCCCATCTATTATATTTATTTTTTCATTATATTTATAAAACATTACATCTAAACTATATGCACTTGTAGGTGTTAAATTAGAGACAGCCCATATATTATCATATGAAATACTTTGATAATACCCTAAATTTTCTGTAATAGAATCACCATAAAAAATAGTTTCATCTAAATAATTTTCATCTTTGTTATTCTCTTTTAGTATAGTATTAGTAAAATATCCATCTAGTTTAAAATCTTTTATCGATAAAGACATAGGTCCTTCTTTATTAACATTTATTTTTCTTGATTTTATTTCTTTGTTATTACTAGAATCAGTTACTTCATATATTATTTCATATATGCCTTCTTTAGTAATATCTAAATTATTTTTAACAACTACTTTATCAGTTAAATCTCCATCATAATTATCAAAAGCAGTATAACCTTGTTCATGATATTCACCATTAATTACTATATTTATTTCAGAGTCACCTTTTAATGTAATTAAAGGCTTTTCTTTATCAACAACATTTACTATTCTTGATTTACAACTGTTATAACAATATTTTATTTCATAAATACCAATGGTCTTATTATCTACATTACCTATTATTTTTACTTTTTGATTAAATAAAGTCTTAGCACCTAATTCAATATAATCTTCGTTTAAATTAATAGTCATTTTTTTATTACCATTTAATTTAATAAAATATTTAGAATTACAAAACAACACTAAACTTAAAACTATAATTAATATCAATAAACTTACTCTCTTCATTATCTACACCTATCACAATTATACAATAAAAGAAAAAAATTGTAAAAATACAATTTTATCTTACTTTAGATAAAGCTTTAGCTCTATCAACATATACACCATCAGGACTTGTTTCTATCAAAGCATCCATTAATTTTAGTGTAAAATCATATCCAGGTTTTAAATTTTCTATTGGATTTTTATCCCAAATCTTCTCTATTAAATTTAAACTTTTTATATTTCTTATTGTACTAACTAGTGATAATTGATAAATAAAGCTCCATCTTAATAATTGTCCAGCATTACAAGTCCAAATACCTTTTTTTCTGAGCTCACTCATACTTATATATTTACCATTATAAAATAAATCATAAACCAAAGGATTTACATTATCACGCTTATCATTAGATAATAAAGGAACAAAATCTCCTCGCTCTATTTGTTTTAAAATGTCTAATCTATCAACATCTTGAATTATTTTAACATACCAACTAATTAATTTATCATATGTAGTCTTCGCAGAAAAAACATTGTTATTTACATCTTTTATTATTTCACTAATTGAATATTTTTTATAGGTATCATTATTTATCTCAATTGGATAATCTGGAACTTTTGATTCAAAATGATTGCCAACTACGCTTGCTACAAATTTATCATAAACACGTGTTAACGGATAAAACATTTTTATTCTTTCGTCATCTAATAATATTTTTTCACCCAAAACACCATGATCAGTAATTTTTCCAAAACTTTCATTAGCAAACGATTCGGCATCTTTAAATGTACCTGTAAGCCTTAATTGTGCAAATCTTCCTATATCATGAAGCAAACCAGATGTCCAAAGAATTTTTATATTTTCATCATTAAATAAATTTAAATCAATTCCTACTCTTTTACTATCATAAGCTACATCTATTGAATGAATATATTTTACATTATACATTTTTAAATGTTTTTCTAATAATTCTTTTTGCTTTTTACCATATTGAGCTCTTTCTATTAATTTATTAGAATTATCTATTAATTTTTCATATGGATTCTTTTCATTTAAGCCAAAACATTTAGGTAAATTAATCGTTTGTTTTCTAACTACAATATACATTTTTTCTATTTCATCTTCAAGTTCTTCTTTAAAATTATCCGTATATAATTTAAACTGTTCTAATTGATATTTAGAGGATGGAATAAATAAATTTAACATAATAAATAACTTCCCTTCAGTGTTCTTATTCTAACATAAGAATATTATATTGTCAAAAGAATATTACAAGATATAAAAAAATAAAGGAGTTCATTCCTTTATTAACATCCAACATAAGGTATTTCATCAATCAAAGTATCAATACCTGCTATTTTTATTGATGTTAAATCTGAATTATTACTAAACGCGTCACAGCCAATTTGTGTTTCTGCATTTTCTATAATTACAGAAGTTATTTGATTATCAGCAAATGCATATTCACTTATGCTTGTAACACTATCTGGTATTATGATACTGGTTAGTTGATTTCCATTAAATGCATAACCTTCTATCATTTTAAGACCATTTGATAATGTTACACTAGATATTTGATTATTAGCAAAAGCTCCCTTTCCTATACTTTTTACTGTACTTGGTATTACTACACTTTTTATATTGCCTCGATGAACAGCAGCAATCTCTCTATCTTCTTTATTACTCATAAACTGAATATTATTTTTATTTAACATTGATGTTTCGTTTGACAAACTTTTTGCCATAAATGCAGATGAGCCTATAGCCACTACTGTCTTTCCATCTATTGTAGATGGTATTACGACATCAATTCCTCCTATATTTATATTATAATCAGTTATTGTTATTTCACCAGAACTAATTACCACATTCTTTATAACATTATTTGTTTTTAATTCTTCTAAATTTATATATCCTTTAGTTAATAATTCTTGTAATGTTAAGCCATCAAATTCGCCACCACTACAAAATGTTGTTGCCTCTTCTTCACTCATACTCTTATTAGTCTGAAAATAACTAACACAATTATCTCCTACTTCAAAACTTTCTACTACTACTCCAGAATCT
>JALELF010000026.1 GCA_022771715.1 Bacillota bacterium | reverse complement strand
GATATGACGAAGTATGCTGGTGAAGGTAATATTGGCCATATAATTGAAGAAATAAAAATTGAATTAAATAAATAGTTATTAAAAAAGTCATTTTAGTCAATGTCATTTACAATTCCAATTATTTACGCAGTACAAGCTGCTATCAAAGCAAGTAAGTAATTAAAAACTTAATAACATAAAACTAGAACGACTCTATCATACTGATAGAGTTTTCTTTATATTTTAAAAAAATTATTTTGCACAGGCCTTAAATTATTAAATTCTCATAATATGTCATGGTATTTATTTGAAATATAGTTTAATATCAAAATAGAGGAAAGAGGTGGAGTTTTGTGAATCAAGATAGAATTGGAAAGTATATTTTAAAAAAAAGAAAAGAGTTAAATTTGACTCAAGAACAACTTGCTGAAAAATTAGGAGTAACTAATAGATCAGTTAGTAGATGGGAAAATGGGAAAACATTACCAGATTTATCAATTTTTAGATTATTATGTGAAACATTAAATATTACGCTTGAAGAACTGTTAAGTGGTGAAGATCATTCGAAAGGAAATAATGAAACAATTAATTATTTAAAATATCAAAAAAAGATTTATAAATATAGGTTATTAATAGTAATAGTATTTTCTCTATTAATTTTATTAGGAATAATTTATTTGATATTTAAACCATATAAATTAGAATTTAGTGATTCCATAGATTATGCTAAACCTATTTATAACATTGATAGTAAAAGAAAATTGTATTCTTTCTACAATAATAACAATTATATAAAGAACACAACAATTGATTTGAGTGAAGCTTTAAACAAAGGATTAATAACAATAGAACAAATAAAAAATAATATGATTTTTGAAGGAATGTACAATGACGGTGGAAGTAGAATGTATAAATCTAAAGATTCCAAATATTACTTATATGAATGTCATAGTATTATATGGCAAGATGAAAACCAAAACGAATATAATGAAAGCTACTATATAAGTGGAAGTAAAGATGACATTAATGTATGCAAGTATAAAAAAGAAACTGGTTTAAATTTTACATGTTTATATGATAAGTTAGACAATATTATCGAATATGATAAATCTAAAAATCATAATGAAAATTATAATGCTAGATTAATAACTAATGGTAATATTCCAAGTTGGGATATATATTCTGGTGCTAAAGGATGGTATGCAATTATTAAGACTTTCGATGAGAGGGTAATTAATGATTTTAAAAATTGGTTTAATGATAAAGACAATAATTATTATTATACAAATATATATGATAATTGGTATCTATTCATTAGTAATGGAAATGATTTTGATTTCAGAGAATTAAATGATTGTATAAATTAACGTTTAGTATATTAACAAGACTATTAATAGATTTTTTTAATAGTCTTGTTTTATTCTATTAAGTTAAAACCTTACAAAAATGAAATATTTTCCTTTTTATAATTATGATAAAATATTATTAGAGGGACGAGTATGCAAAAAATTTTAATAGTAGAAGATGATGAAAAATTAAGAAAAGAATTTGAAATATTTTTAAATAATAATGGCTATGAATCAATAAGTTTAAAAACATTCGAAAATACATTAAATGATATATTAGAAATAAAACCTAAATTACTTCTTTTAGATATAAACTTACCTGGAATAGATGGTGAATATATTTGTAAAGAATTAAGAAAAGTTATAAATATAAGCGTTATATGTTTGATGCTATTTATGACAATTACTTCATTATCTTCATCAATTGCGCTAAAAAATTCAATGCAAAAAGATATGGAAAAATGACACCGGTTGATATCAATTTATATAAAACTGCAATTTTAAAAGATTCAGAAGAAATTATTAATGACTCAAAAAAGCCAATTTCATTCACGCTTAAAGACAATGGTTTTGATATAAATTTATTAAAAAATATTGTTGAAACACCAATATATGAAATAAGCAATTTAACTTTGGAAAAGACAATAAACCTAAATATAAAGAATGCAAAGATGGCTTCATTCAAATTTCAATAAGTCACACAAATGTTGGAATTATACTTATTCCAAATAGTACCATTTTTAATGAAGAAGATCAAAGCTTATGGTTTTTAGCAGCAGATTACAACGTTAAAAGTGATGAAGGAAAGAAAAAAATTGATTAATATTTTCAAGTAATGATTCTGATTTAGTTCAAAAATTAAATAATGCTCAAAATACATTAGAAGGTGAAACTAAGCCTACTATTATTGAATCAAGTGTAGGTTTGCCTACTTTAATTGTATTTATAGCAATATATTTAGGAGTAATTTTTCTTATAGTAAGTTGCTCCATTTTAGTACTTAAACAGCTAACTGAAAACTCTGACAATAAACAAAGATATATTATTTTAAGAAAAATTGGCTGTGATGAGCATATGATTAATAGTACTTTATTTAAACAAATAGTAATATTTTTTATGTTACCACTAGTTCTTGCAATAATACATTCAATATTTGGTATTCAGTTTGCTTTATCAATATTTGATACATTAGTTTCAAAAAAACAGTTATTACCATCAGTTATAATGACAGTTATAGTTATGAGTATAATTTATGGGTGCTATTTTCTTGCAACTTATATTGGTAGTAAAAATATAATTAAAAATGACGAATAGATTATATATATTAATGAACTTTATCTTATGATAGAGTTATTTTAAATAAAGTAATAATTAATTAGAATTTATAAGTTTTAATCTTTTTTTATTTAATAAAATGTGTTATTATTTATATGCGTTTAAATTTAAAATAATATGTTTTTATTTTTTTCATATATTGAAAGGAGTTAAAGTTTCTATGACATTAGATGATATAATATTTATTGATAGTTTGCCTAAACTTGATTTACATGGTTATGATAGAGAAACCGCTCGAGTAGCAATCAATGATTTTATTAACGACATGATGAAGCAAAAAATTAATATTTTTGTAATAGTTCACGGTAATGGTGAAGGAATAATTAGAGAAACGGCTGCTAAAACTTTGAAAGCAAATCGAAATGTCATAGAATACAAAGTATTTTATTATAATACCGGTTCAACTTTAGTACGAATTAAGGTATAAATGACACAATTTGACAGTATACATTAAATATGCTAGAATATAGGCCAATCAATGAGGGGTATACTAGATTTAAATAAATCCAACTATAATTTGACAAAGTGTGAAACTTGTGTTAGAATATACAGCAACAAATGAGGGAAAAGTATATAAATACTGGCACAACCTAGTATATTAAAAGGGGGAAATATTTATGGAAAACAATAACAATTTTTCTTTAAAAGATGTAATATTCAATTTATTATTTATTATCTTGTTTGTATTTATCTTATTATGGTTATTCCCATCTAAATCTTTCTTAAACAAGAATGGGTTATATAATTCAGATAAAACTCAAACAAATCAAGTATTTAATCACAACATTGCAACAATGAAAGAAGCTGCAATCTCTTATTTTACAACATCACGTTTACCTAAAAAAGTAGGAGATACTGTTAAAATGTCATTAAGTCAAATGATTGATAAAAAATTATTATTATCATTAATTGACAATAAAGGTAATGTTTGTGAAGAAAGTTTATCGTATATAGAAATAACAAAAGAAGATGACGAATATATACTTAAAGTTTCACTATCTTGTTCAGATAATGAAGATTATATATTAGTTCACTTAGGATGTTATGATTATTGTGATGGTGATGTTTGTGAAAGAAGAGAACCAGAACAAATTCTATATAAATATCAATACAAATTAGAAATACCTTGTAAGTTAACAGATTGGTCTAATTGGTCAGATTGGTCTTATAATTACATAGCTGCTAATGCTAATAGAAGAGTTGAAACAAAAGTTGAAACAGAAACTATTAATTCAAGTGTTAGAAAATATTGTCCAGCAGGTTATTTATATAGTGCTTATACTAATAAGTGTTATAAATCAAGTAATTCTACTGAAATTAAAGATGCTATTAAAAATGTATCATACGAATGTGAAGCTGGTTATGTTTTAGATAAGACAGATAACAAATGTAAAAAAGAAGTTACAACAACTACATCTATAGCTGCTAGAGAAAATCCTGTTTCATATAATTGTAATAATTATCCAGGTTATACTTTAGAAGGCGATAAATGTGTTAAAACTATATCTACAAATTTTACTGATAAAAAAGAAGTTACTATAAATTATGATTATAAATGTAGCAAAGGTGAACTTACAAGTGATAAAACAAAATGTTCTTATACTGAAAAGGTGCCAGCTACAATTAATGCAACATGTAATAAATACCAATCATGTACTACATCAAGAGAATTCAATGCAAGTACTGGTAAATTTGAAGATAAAAGAACTTGTGTAACTAAATGTAATTATTCATGTCCAGGTGGATTTGATTATAATAAGAGCAAAAGAACTTGTACAGGTGAGATTACTGAAACAAAAACAATTGTTTCTGAAAAATTCATATCTTCATATTCTTGTCCAACAGGTTATGAAAAGAATGGTAATTATTGTACAAAAACAACTACAAATATAACTACTGATAAAAAAGAAGCTACTAAGAATCCAACAACATATTATTGTGAGAATAGCGGACATACTTTAAATGGTGCTTTATGTAAGTATGAAGTTAAAAATGTTCTTGTAAAAGAAGCTAAAGTTATAGAATCTTATTCTTGTGAAAAAGATTATACATTAAACAAAACAAAATGTGAAAAAATTGTTTCTACTACTGATACAAAAGATGTAATTAGTGAAACAGTTTGTCCATCAGGTTATAATTTAAATAATGATAAATGTACTAAAAATATTATTAAGTATAGATATTCTGAAAGAAGTTGCGTTGGTGGTTCAATCGATTACAAATGGAGCGATTCTGAAAATGATGAGGCTTTATTAAAACAAGGTTATGTGCTTACTGGCGTAAAAGAACAAAGAAATTCAAAATAATAATACATAAGGATATTAGTGCATAACAACATTAATATCCTTAAATGTTATAAGAATAAAAAATAATTATAGTTTAATAATAAGAAGGGATGATTTAAATGAAAATTAAAATTTATAATAATCAATATGTAAAAAGAATTTTATCTGGTCTTACTGGAATGGTACTTTTAATGAGTGCTAATTCTACTGCAAAGGCTGTAAGTAATACAATAGAAATGACTAAGCCTAATGGTGAAAAAATTACTATTAGTGTTCCAGAAAATGCTACTGGTGTTAAAATTAACCCAGATGGTAGTGTAGAGTATACATTAGGTAATAACAGCGATATTGTTGTTAATGAAGCAGAACAAGTAACTACTGTTAATCCTAATGCCTTTGTTCCAACTGAAGAGGAATTAAATTATGCTGATTATCAAAAATTATGTGATGATCAAATGAATGAAATTAAGGCTCACCTAGCTGATATTGAAAGAATCCAAGTTGAATACTACAAAAATAAAAATTTTATTCTTAATGAAGAAAAATTATTTGAATATGTAAAGGCATTTGTTTATGTAACAAATCACCAATTATTTGACGAGGAAACTAAAGCTTTAATATTGGCTAATGATATTGACACTGATATAGCTGTTTTAATAGGAAATGATTATACATCATTTACAAATTTCGTTGATGGATATAACCAACTTATAATTAGAGAACAAGAAATTGAAGGAAATTTTGATAAATCTAAATTAATATCATGTGAATACTCTTTTGGTAATGCAACTGATAGAGGAGAATATGTATTCGCAAGAGATACTTGGTTTGAATCTGTAGTTAATGGTCGTGTTTGGAATGATGAATACTATACATTATATGGATACATTTCAAATCTAAGTGGTGTAGGATTAGGTACTCATTAAATTGACAACGCTTCATTAGGAGCAAGGGCAAGTATTAGAAGCACAGTTGGTGTTGATTTTAAGGAATCACACAAAGTTGTATTTGATGAATACATGAAAAATAAAGAAAACAAAAAGAAATTTACTACTTACATTGAAGATATCGTTACTTACAAATTAAGAGAAGGTGCTAAAGCTGATATTTTAGCTGGTATGGAAGAAGCAAACCAAGCTAATAATGAAATTTCAACTGCACGTGAAAATGGTGATTTTACTGGCGTTCCAACTGATTTATGTGAAGATAATTTAGATACACTAGTATACTATTATGCACATATTTGTGATGATGTTGACGATTTCGGATATGTTGTAAGTTCACTTAATAATGAATTTAATGGTAAAACAAAATAAGCGATTTTTATTCGCTTTTTTTTGACTAATAATTGACACTAACATAATAAAATGTTATTATATTTATAGTAGCACACTAGCAAGGTAGGGATAGCATGAAAACAGCTTTTTTATTTGAATATATAAATGAAAATGAATTTAGAAAGCTTGAAAGAGCGGTAAAAAAATACAATATGTTAGCATACAAAAAATTATATTTTGAATATTACCCCTCTTTAAAAGAGGGAAATTTTCTTGGTGATATAGTTTCTACTAATAGTGAAAATAACAGTATTTCCTACGAACTTGCTTTACCAACTGACCATTTATTTGCTAAAGTTCATGGTGTTATGAAATTACATTATATTGTTTATCCCGACAGTAAAATTGTTATGCTTGACAAATTAACACCACTTGAAATTTTGACTGAAGGTCATCAATCAGAATTAGTTACATATAAAGGAATAATGGTATCTAAAGAACATGCCGATAAAGATATGTTCAAGATAAATTTGCTAAACATGTTAAATAAATAACCAAATTGGTTATTTTTTTTGATTATTTTCATAAGATTATTTAGGTGATTTTATTGGACAAGATTAAAATTGGATTACCAAGAGCGATTTTTAACTATTATTGTGGTGATATGCTTTCACGTTTTTTTGAATATTTAGGATGTGATGTTATTGTTAGCCCCAAAACAAATAAAGAAATTTATAGTACGGGTGTTAAATATGCGAATGATGAGATGTGTTCAGCTATGAAAATTTATTTTGGGCATGTTGCTTATTTGCAAGATAAAGTTGATTATATAGTTATACCTAGAATTGACAATTTTGGAATAGATAACCAGATGTGTACTAATTTTATGGCTTTGTTTGATATAATAAGAAATACATTTAATGTTAATATTTTAAATTATAATATTGATTATAGAAAAAATAAAAAAGAATATGATGGTTTATTTATTATAGCTAAAAAACTAAATTTTAAAGAAAAATTCATTAAAACAGCTTATATTAAAGCTAAAAAAGATTTGAAAATGCTAAATAAAGTTAAAATAAACGAAAATTATCATAAGTTATTATCTAAAAATAAAAAAATATTGTTAGTCGGACATCCATATGTTGTTTATGACAATTTACTTGGTAGAAATATAATTGAACTTTTAAATAAAAATAATATTGAAATTATATATAGTGATTTATTTAATAAAGATTTACTAGATAAAGAATCATTATACATATCAAAAACTAATTATTTTAAATATAGTAAGGAAATTTTAGGCTCAATTAATATAGCGCGAAAATATGTTGATGGAATAGTTTTTCTTTCTTCTTTTCCTTGCTCTTTAGATGCGATTAGCAACGAACTTGCTATATTAAAATGTGATTTACCATGTATAAATATTATAATAGATGATATTAATAGTATTACGGGGATAGATTCTAGAATAGAGAGTTTTTGTGATATTATTGAAAGGAAAAAAGTATGCTAGAAAAGAAAATAACATATCCACAAATGGGAAATTATTCAGTGCCAATTTATTATTTATTAAGACATATTTTACATATAAAAGTTATTAAACCAAATAAGATAACAGCTAAAACAATAGAATTAGGCAGCAAATATAGTCCTGATTTTGTTTGTATGCCTTTTAAATATACATTAGGAACTTTTATTGAAGGATTGGATAAGGGGGCTAACATACTTCTTCAGGCTGGTGGTGGATGCAGATATGGTTATTATAGCGAATTGCAAGAAAAAATAATAAAAAATTTAGGGTATGACTTTACTTATATTAATCTTGTAAGTAAAGGTAAAATTAATAAATTAGAAGTATATAAAAAGATAAAGAAAATAGATAAAAAATTAAATATATTTAAATGTTTATATTATTTATTTATAACTATTAAAATGACTAAGTATATGGATGAATTAGAAGATTATATAAGAATGAATAAAGCGTTTGAAGAAAACAAAGGTGAATTTGATAAAGTTTATAATGAATTGTTATCAGTTTTTGGTAATACCACTTGTTATACATATTTATTTAGAAATTATTTAAAATATAAAAAAATAATTAAAAATATTAAAGTTAATAAAGGTCATAATCATCTTAAAGTAGGTTTAATAGGGGAGTTATACACTTTAATGGAACCTTTTGCTAATTATGACTTAGAAAATTTACTTTATAAACATAATGTTGAAATAAAAAGATTTACTAATGTTACTTATTTACTTTTTAGGAAAAGAAAAGCAGTTATTAATTTTATGAAAAAAATGAAAAACTATTTTATTTACCGTTTAGGAGCTGATGCTCATGATAATATATATAGAGCTAAATTGTTATGTGAAAATGATTATGACGGTATAATTCACATAAAATCTTCGTTTTGTACTCCTGAAATAGGTGCTATGCCTATAATTAATAAGGTATGTAAAGAATATAATGTTCCAATTATCTATTTTTCTTTTGATTCTAATACTTCTATGGTTGGAATTGAAACGAGAGTTGAAGCTTTTATTGATATGCTAAATATGAAGAAATCATAATCCTTTTAATTTGTTTATAGTTGTTAATATAATATCTATTATAAATAAAATACTTATTATAACAGTGATTGACATAGGTATTTTTTTTATAATATTTTCTAATAAAGGATTTATTACGTAAATAAATATTATTGAGCCAATTACCCAAATAAAACTCATTTTGAGTGAAATGTATTTACCAATATGATATTTGTGTTTACTATAATCCCAAAATGTAATATTAAATAGTTTCTCAATTGTAATTCCTCCTAAACGTTCTATTATTGACAATATAATAGTTATTACAATGAAAACTATGATGGTTTCATATACTCTTGGTAGATGTAAATTATAGAAAAGATATTTAGAAATTATGATGATTGTAATTACACCAAATCCATATACTGTTGTCCATGGACCGTATAAAATACCACTATTAAAATTGTACTTAAAAATAGCCTAAGATAGAGTATATAAAAAAAGAATTAATTAAAAACATAATGTTCACCATTAATATTATGTTTGCTCTAAAAGAAATCATACAAAAAAAGAATTATCTACATAAAATAATTCTTTCTAAATTGGATTTTATCTGTATCAATTGTTTTAACTAAGCTAAATAGTTCGTTAATGTTATCTTTTGATAAATAAAATGCTAAATTTTTATTTTTTTGTTTGCCTTCTTGGGTACCACTTCTTGCTAATCTACCAACTAGTTTAATTGTTAATAAATTTGCTTTAATCATTTTTATAAAAGTGTTAAATGATTTTAATTTATAACATAAAGCTTGGTAGTATCTAAAATAATAATCATTATTTTCTATTTTTTTACTAGCTTTCACTAGTAGCATATATGACAGTTTAATATCTAAATGATTTTTTATGCTTTCAAGCGTAACATAAGCTTCATCAATATAGTTCTTGTTTTTATCGTATATTTTAATTATTATTTTATTTTGATTTATTATTAGTTTGTAAAAATAATTATTATATTCTACATATTGATTATATTTTAATTCAACGTTTAATACATTTTTACTTTTATACTTAAAATCCTTTTTTCCATATTTTTCAAGTAAATAATTCATCTCAAATAGATAAGGCCCATCAAGACCATGAGAAAATAGTCCTATTGGAAATTTACTAAATCTTGTGGTGCATTTTATTTCAATTCCATGATAGTCTGGAAATATTAGACTGTCCGTAGTTTTTCCTAGTTCTTTTTCAAATGTTAATCCTACAGAGTTTGTATTATTATTTATTCCTTTAATCCAACCTTTATTGCTTATTCTTTCAAATTCTTTTGTTATTTCTGTAAACACTATTAATTTTTCCTTCCTTTCTAGTTTTATTGCGTACTAAAATAGCGGGTAATTAATAGTATCTTGGTTTGCGTTAGTATATTAGTAATTACTTAGAAACAACCGGTCGGTCGTAGTATTTTTGAACAAAAAAACTAACATGTGTTAGTTTAATTCAAAAATAATGGTGCAGGTGAAGGGACTTGAACCCCCATGCCGTAAGGCACTAGATCCTAAGTCTAGCGCGTCTGCCAATTTCGCCACACCTGCACGATGGTGGACCTTGTAGGACTCGAACCTACGACCGACCGGTTATGAGCCGGTTGCTCTAACCAACTGAGCTAAAGGTCCATTGCCTATTAAATATATCACATATATAAATATTAATCAAGATTTTTTGGTAAATTTTTGATTAATTTTGTTAAATTGTGTAATTTTTCTTCTTTTGCTATTAATATTTTTAATTTGCTGCTATAATATTAAATATGTAAGAGGTGACTAATTATGAATTTATATAACACAAAAACAAGAACAATCGAAAAATTTGTTCCTAATAATGAAAGCGAAGTTACCATGTATACTTGTGGTCCAACTGTTTATCACTATGCCCATATTGGCAATTTACGTAGTTATATTATGGAAGACGTTTTAGAAAAATCTTTAAATTATGTTGGTTATAATGTGAAGAGATGTATGAATATTACTGACGTTGGTCATTTGTCTAGTGATTCTGACTCTGGTGAAGACAAAATGTTAAAAGGAGCTATGCGTGAACATAAATCAGTAATGGAAATTGCTAAAATGTATACAGATGCTTTTTTTGATGATTGCAAATCATTAAATATCAAAAAGCCAGAAATTGTTGTACCGGCAACTTCAGAAATCTCTACATATATAAAAATTATAAGTAAATTACTTGATACAGGTTTTGCTTACAAAGCAAGTGGAAATGTATATTTTGATACTTCAAAGTTACAAGATTATTACACTTTAACAAACCATCAAATCGATGATATGGTAGTTGGTGTAAGAGAGTCAGTCGAATATGACGAAAATAAAAGAAATCAAGCTGACTTTGTTTTGTGGTTTACTAAATCAAAATTTGAAAATCAAGAATTAAAATGGGATTCCCCATTTGGAACTGGATATCCAGGTTGGCATATAGAATGTTCAGGAATATCACTTAAATATTTAGGCGAGTATTTAGATATCCACTGTGGCGGAGTTGACAACATTTTCCCACATCATACTAATGAAATCGCACAGTCAGAAAGTTATTTAGGACATGAATGGTGCCATTATTGGTTTCATGTAGAACATTTAAATGATGAAAGTGGCAAAATGAGTAAAAGTAAAGGTGAGTTTTTGACAGTATCACTATTAAAAGCAAAAGGATATAATCCATTAGCGTACCGTCTTCTTACTTTAGCTTCACACTATAGAAAACAACTTGTATTTTCATATGATAACTTAGATAGTTTCCAAAATACTTACGATAAGTTAATTAATAAAATAAATATTATTAGAGAAAATATAAGTGGCGAATTTGATAAAGATAATTTTGATTTATATAATAGCAAGTTCATTGATGCTTTAAGTAATGACTTAAATACTTCTTCTATGCTTACAGTTTTATATGATGTTGTTAAAAGTGATATTAATTCATATACAAAAATAGAATTGATAAAAAATTTTGATAAAGTTTTAGGGCTTGATTTACTAAAAAGCGATAATGAATTTACGAATGAAGAAATTAATTTGATTGAAAGTAAAATAGAAGAAAGAAATAAAGCTAAAGCAGATAAAAATTATAAACGTGCTGATGAAATAAGAGATGAATTAAAAGAAAAAGGTATTAGTATTTTAGATACTAGAGAAGGTACTAAATATAGGAGGATATAATATGAATGGCATTACAGAAATGATTATTGTTTATTCTTTATTGATAATATCTGCTATAATTGTTACCTATGCTCAAACAAAAATTAATTTGAGCTATGGAAAATATAAAAAAATCAATTCCAAAGGTAATTTGACTGGTAAAGACGTAGCTAGAAAAATATTAGATAGTAATAATTTAGCAGATGTAAAAGTAAAAGAAGTAAGTGGTGAATTAACTGATCATTATGATCCACGTATTAAGACAGTTAATTTATCTTCTAATATTTTTAATGGTACTTCAATTGCGAGTATTTCAGTAGCGGCCCACGAGTGTGGCCATGCGATTCAAGATAAAGTGGGATACACTTTTATGAGAATACGAGCTATGCTAGTTCCTGTAGTTAGACTAGTTTCATATTTGGGATACTTTTCTATTGTAATCTCTTTATTTGCGGGTATTACCGGTTATTTAAAAGTTGGAATAATTATTGAATTTGCTACTCTTTTGTTTCACTTAGTTACACTTCCAGTTGAATTTAACGCTTCATCTAGAGCAAAAAAAGAGCTTGTTAGATTACACTTAATAGAAGATAACGAATATAATGGAGTAGATAGTATGCTTAGTGCAGCTGCCAATACTTATGTAGCTTCTCTTTTAAGTAATTTGTTAAACTTATTCAGATTATTATTAATATTAAAGAACAGAGATGATTAATATTATTAGAGTGCTTGATTTAAGCATTCTTTTTTTGTATAATTAAATCATGAATGGTATATTGATAGTAAATAAAGAGAAAAATTATACAAGCAGAGATATTGTAAATATAGTTGGTAGAAAATTTAATACTAGAAAAGTTGGCCATACAGGTACTTTAGACCCAATGGCTACAGGCGTATTAGTAATATGTATTAATTCTGCCACTAAAATGGTTGAATTACTTCAGGCAGACGATAAAGAATATATTGCTGAAATTACCTTAGGGATTGATACTGATACATTAGATATTACTGGAAATATTATAGAAGAAAAAAACACAATTATAAGTAAAGAAAAAGTAACAGAAGCAATAAAGAGTATGAAAGGATTTTATGAACAAGTTGTGCCTATATATTCAGCTGTTAAAATAAATGGTAAAAAATTATACGAGTATGCTAGAAATAATGAAAATATTGAATTGCCAAAAAGAAAAATCGAAATAAAAGAAATAGAACTAATTAGCGATATCAAATATATAAATAACAAAACAATATTTAGTATAAGATGTGTTGTTAGTAGTGGCTGTTATATTAGGAGTCTTGCTAAAGATATTGCCGTAAAATTAAATGCAGTAGGCGTTATGTCTAGCCTAAATAGAGTTAGAGAGGGAATATTTAAAATAGAAGATGCTTATACTTTAGAAGACATATATAAAGATAATTATAAAATAATTGAATTAAATAAAGATATGTTTCCATATAAAAAAATCATTGTTGATAATGATCCTTTGATGTTTAAAATTAAAAATGGAGCGCTTGTTAATAATGATTATGCCGAAGATATTGTTTTATTTATTGATAAATTTGGTAATTTACTCGCATTATATAAAAAATATGATAAAGATAGTTCTTTATTAAAGCCATGGAAAATGTTTAAAGGAGGAAATTAATATGACATTACTTATTATGGCTGCTGGAATGGGAAGCAGATTTGGAGGATTAAAGCAAATAGAACCAGTTGGTCCTAATGGAGAATTTATAATTGATTATTCAATTTATGATGCTAAATTAGCTGGTTTTGACAAAGTAGTATTTATAATTAAAGAAGAAAACTATGATATATTTAAAAATACGATTGGAGCTCGTTTCGAAAATATGATAGATGTAGAATATGTTTTTCAAAAAATCGATGATATTCCAATGCATGATTTAGATATAACTAATAGAATAAAGCCATGGGGAACAGCCCATGCGATATTAGCAGCTCGTGACGTAGTTAAAGATAAGTTTGCTATTATAAACGCTGATGATTTTTATGGAAGAGATGCTTTTAATAAAATATCTGATTTTTTACAAAATTCTAATGATAACGAAATGGTCATTGTCGGGTATGAAGTAGCTAATACTATTACTGATGCTGGCAGTGTAAAAAGAGGTGTTTTAGAAGAGGAAAATGGTTACCTAAAGAAATTAATAGAAAGCGTTATTGAGAAAAAGAATGACAGTTATTTAGCTTCACCTTTGGATGGAAGAAGTCCTTTTGAAGTTAAAAGCAATACACTCGTATCTATGAATATGATGGGTTTCTCACCGAAATTATTTAAGTATTTAGAAGAAGGTTTAGTAGATTTTTTTAAACAGAATAAAAGTAATTTAGAAAAATGTGAATATTTAATACCAGATGTTGTAGAAAAGCTTACTCTTGATGGTACATTTACTACAAAAATTATTCATACTAACGCTGTTTGGCTTGGAATGACTTATAAAGAAGATAAAGAAATGTTAGTAAGAGAAATAGAAAAACTAGTAAGAAACAATACTTATCCAATTCATCTGACAGATTATGAAAAAATTTAAGTTGTTGTGTTATATTTTTAATAAAAGATTGACAATGATTTTGCATAATAGTAAAATATAATTATATTAATTTGGTGAAAGAAATGAGTAGTAATAAAAATTGTAATTAAAAGAGAGTTAGTGGTAGGTGAGAACTAATATTAGAATTTTATGAACTTGCACTTCTAATCAAATCGCTAATTGCGTTACAAAATTAAGTTAAATTAAGGATGGTACCGTGCTCCAGCACTCCTTTGGTACTATCCTTTTATTTTTAGAAAGAGTGATTTTATGGATTTTAAAAGTATTGAAAAAAAATGGCAAAAATATTGGGAGGAAAACGAAACATTCAAAACTGATGTTTGGGATTTTAGTAAGCCTAAATTTTATGCCTTAGATATGTTTCCATATCCATCTGGAGTAGGATTACATGCAGGACATCCAGAAGGCTATACAGCAACTGATATAGTTTCTCGTATGAAAAGAATGCAAGGATATAATGTTCTTCATCCAATGGGCTGGGATGCTTTTGGTTTACCTGCAGAACAATATGCGATTAATACTGGTAATCATCCAGATAAATTTACTAGTCAAAACATTGAAACATTTAAAAAACAATTAAAATCTTTAGGATTTGCATATGATTGGAGTAAAGAAATTTCAACGTCCGATCCTAAATTTTATAAGTGGACACAATGGATCTTCAAGAACCTTTATATAGATGGTTATGCTAAATATATCGATATGCCAGTAAACTGGTGTGAAGAGTTAGGCACTGTACTATCTAATGACGAAGTAATAGATGGTAAAAGTGAAAGAGGTGGGTACCCTGTTATAAGGAAAAATATGAAACAATGGGTACTTGATATTCCAAGATATGCAGAAAGACTTCTTAGCGGTTTAAATGACGTTGATTGGCCTTCATCTACAAAAGATATTCAAAGAAACTGGATTGGTAAATCAGTAGGTGCTACTGTCAATTTCAAAGTAGCTGAAAAGGATTTAACTTTTACTGTTTTTACAACTAGATGTGATACATTGTTTGGAGCTACTTATTGTGTTTTAGCACCAGAGCATAAAATAGTTGACTTAATAACAACCGAAGAATATAAATTAGATGTAGAGGCATATAAAAAAATATGTTCAAGCAAATCCGATTTAGAAAGAACAGAACTAAATAAAGAAAAAACAGGAGTATTCACTGGTAGTTATGCAATTAATCCCGTTAATGGCAAAAAAATCCCAATATGGATTAGTGATTACGTTTTATCTTCATATGGAGAAGGGGCTATTATGGCCGTACCTGCTCATGATGAAAGAGATTATGAATTTGCTAAAAAATTTAACTTAGATATAATTCCTGTTATAGAAGGTGGAAATGTTTCTAAAGAAGCATACGTTTTAGATGGAGTTCATATTAATTCTGAATTCTTAAATGGATTGAATAAAGAAGATGCTATTAATAAAATGATAGAATATTTAGAAGATAAAAAAATAGGTTTTAAAAAAGTTAATTATAAATTGCGTGAATGGATTTTTGCTCGTCAAAGATATTGGGGAGAACCCGTACCTATTGTTCATATGGAAGATGGCACTATGAAGGTACTTAAAGATGAAGAATTACCTTTAATTTTACCAGTTATGGATAATTATAAAGGTGAAAATGGTAAAGCACCACTAGAAAACGCTAACGAATGGAAAAATGTCGTAATTGATGGTGTAAAGGGTGTAAGAGAAACATCAACAATGCCAGGAAGTGCTGGATCTAGTTGGTATTACTTAAGGTATATTGATCCATCAAATGATAAAGAATTTGCTAATTATAAATTATTACAACATTGGATGCCAGTTGATTTATATATTGGTGGACCAGAACATGCTGTGGGACATTTATTATATTCAAGATTTTGGAATAATTACCTATATGATAAAGGTTTAGTACCATACAAAGAACCATTTAAAAAATTAGTTCATCAAGGCATGATTTTAGGTTCTAACGGAATAAAAATGGGCAAAAGATTTCCTAAATATGTAGTTAATCCAACTGATGTTATAGAAAGCCATGGTGCTGATGCTTTAAGACTTTATGAAATGTTTATGGGGCCACTTGAAGCTGACAAACCTTGGAGTTATCAAGGATTAGATGGTGCTAAAAGATTTATCGACCGTGTTTTTAGAATATTTGAAGATGGTAAAGTTGTTAATGAAGAAACACCTAATTTGGGCAAAATATATAATCAAACTGTAAAAAAAGTGACGAATGATTATGAAACAATGAATTTTAATACAGCTATAAGCCAAATGATGATTTTTGTTAATGCTGTATATAAAGAAGATAAAATTAGTAAAGAATTTGCTGAAGGCTTTGTTAAATTGTTAAACCCAATTGCACCTCATATTACCGAAGAAATATGGAATGTATATTTAAATCATGATAAAACTATTGCTAATGAAAAATGGCCTACATATGATGACGCTAAAACTAAAGAAGATAGCTATCAATTAATTGTTCAAGTTAATGGAAAAGTTAGGGGAAAAATAGAAGTAGCAACTGATTTGTCGGAAGAAAAAATAAAAGAAATTGCTTTAGCAGAACCTAATGTAAAAAAATATATAGATAATATGACTATTGATAAATTACTTGTTATTAACAAGAAAATAGTTAGTATTGTGATTAAATAATGAATGTAATCTTTTTAGATATAGATGGTGTTTTAAATAATAGAGATACTTTTATTAGAAGATACAAAGAATATCTTAAAACTAAAGTTTTGACTTTAGAAATAGATGAAGAAAAAGTAGAATTACTTAAAAGTATCGTAGAGATAACAGGATACAATATAGTTTTATCATCAAGTTGGCGAATTTTTTTTGAGAAAAAAGATAATATAATAATAGCTAATCACAGTAAAGGTTTAAAGTTAAATTCGTTACTGAAGAAATATGGAATGTATATTTATGATATGACACCATATGATACTAATCGAAATAGATTTTTAGAAATTAAACAATATTTACTTAGCAACAATATAAGTAATTATATTATTCTTGATGATGAATTAATAGAAGACAGTCAAATTAGAATAAAAAATGGTTTAACCAAAGAAGACACTATAAAAATATTAAAATCTAATGGTTACATACCTAATGATAGTAAAATTTATAAAAAGGCTTAAGCTTTTTTATGCCAATTTAGTTTAGTGGTAGAACAAATCCCTCGTAATGATTAGGCGTAGGTCCGATTCCTACATTTGGCACCATAGGGAAATCCGCTCGAACTTTTTATAAGTTTCGAGAATAAATAGACAATCAATTCTAAATTAGGATTGATTTTTTTCTTGTTTAGAAAAAAGTCGTTTCAAGAAAGGATTGATTAAAATGGTAAATGTTATCAAACAAGAAGTTTGAATGGAAGAATCATTAAGAAAGAGATTAGAGTTTATATGTGAATTTTGTAAGGTTAAATCAACAATTATTAATGGTAATTTAAGAATGATAGATAAAACTAATCTTACATATCTAGAACCACACAGAATTATAATTAATGGTATAACTTTCCTAGCTTTTAATTATTCTAATGAGATATTTATAGAAAACTTAAATAATAAAATTAAATTATCTGAATTAGAAAATTATTTAAAGAATATTTAACAAAAATTGACACTTAATACATTTTATGTTAGAATATGAAATCAATTAAGGAGGATTTCATATGTCAGAAAAAAAAATACTTATTACTATTAAAGAAACAATTACAAAATAAAAGAGTAATTTGTGGATATAATCAAAATGATTTTGGACAAACTGTCATTACGACAGGTTCACCTAGAAAATATAATGATGATAAAATAACTTATATAAATCAAAAATCAATGAGTGAATACGATTATATTTCAAAACAAATGCAATCTGCAAAGAGAAGATAAAATTATAAGGTGTCAGTAGTATTAAACAATTAATACTTTTGACACCTTTTTATATTAAGGAGTTGAAATTTAATGAATGAAGAAAAGAAAATAGCAGGACTTTATATTAGAGTTCTTACGTAATACATAGGCAGACACATTATCTTCTTTAATTTCAAGTGATTGCTTATTTATACTAAAACCATAATGTCCCATATCACTACCAATTTTTAATTTGTTATTTGGTAGATTGTCTTTAATCATTTCACCAGTTTTAAGAATGAATTTTATTTTATATAAATCTTCTTTGCCATTATCTAATTTTTCGCCAATAATAATTCTATCTACTAAATTATTAAATATATCTTCATTAAATTTAGTTAATCCTTTATATTGTTTTAAAATCTTTGTAATATTATTTATTTGTTCTAACTTTTCTTTACGAGATAATTCTAAATCTTTA
>JALELF010000092.1 GCA_022771715.1 Bacillota bacterium | reverse complement strand
TAGTAATTGCTAAAGGTGAATATGCTACTGCTGCTAAAGAAGCAGGTGCTGATTATGTAGGAGACACTAATATGTTAGAAAAAATCGAAAAAGAAAATTGGTTCGATTTTGATACAATCATTGCTACACCTGACATGATGCCAGCTTTAGGTAAATTAGGTAAAGTTTTAGGACCTAAAGGTTTAATGCCAAACCCTAAAACAGGAACTGTAACAATGGATACAGCAAAAGCTGTTACAGAAGTTAAAAAAGGAAGAGTTGAATATCGTACAGATACTTATGGAAATGTACATGCTATTATTGGAAAAGTATCATTTACTGAAAAACAACTTTTAGAAAACCTAGAAGCATTTGTTAACTTAATCGTTAAATCAAAACCATCTGTTGTAAAAGGAACATATATTAAAAATATAAGTATCGCAAGTACAATGGGTCCTGGTATTAAGATTGATGCAAATAGTTTTGACTTTTAATTAAAACTATGATAGAATTAATTTGTTTGGAAAAATAGTACCGTAGACAGTAGGGGCTTTAAGCTTAATTTCCTACCGAGGAACTTAAATAAACTTTAAGAACTTCGACCTAACTATGGACTATAGTTAGGTTTTATTTTACGGAATTAATTAGGAGGTGGACACATGGCAAATCCAAAAATATTAGAAAAAAAACAAACAACAATTGATGAAATTAAAGATAAATTTTCTAATGCAGCATCTTCAGTATTCTTTGAATATGCAGGATTAACAGTAGCAGAAACTACAGAATTAAGACGCAAATTAAAAGAATCAGATTCTGAATTAAAAATTTATAAAAACACTTTGACAAAAAGAGCACTAGATACTTTAAATATTGATTTAGGTGATGAATTAAATGGACCTAAAGCAGTAGTATTTAGTAGTGATGTTATCGCACCAATCAAAGTGTTGAGCAGCTTTTCAAAAGATCATCCAGCTTTAGAAATTAAAGTTGGTTACGTAGATGGAAACGTTGCTGATAAAGAAATGTTAGACAAATTAGCACAAACACCAGACAGAAATACATTACTTACTATGTTTGCAGCTGGTTTATTAGAACATGTTAAAAATGTGGCAATCTGCTTAGATTTACACAGCAAAAATTTAGAGGAAAATAATTAAGGAGGAATATTAAATGGCAAAATTAAGTACACAAGAAATAATTGATGCAATTAAAGAAATGAAAATTTTAGAAGTTAAAGAATTAGTAGACGCAATGAAAGAAGAATTTGGTGTAGATCCAAGTTCAGTAGCAGTAGCTGCTCAACCAGTGGCACAAGCAGTTGAAGAAGGGCCAAGTTCAGTTGATGTAGTTTTAGCAAGTGCTGGAGCTAACAAAATAGCTGTTATCAAATTAGTAAGAGATATTACTGGTTTAGGATTAAAAGAAGCTAAAGACATCGCTGATAATGGTGGCGTAGTTAAAGAAAAAGTTTCTACAGATGAAGCTAACGAAATGAAAGCTAAATTTGAAGAAGCTGGCGCAACAATCGAACTAAAATAATCATTATGTTTAAAGGCCTATACTAAAAATATTAGTATGGGCTTTAAGCGTATTTGAAAGAGGATTTATGAATCATTATTTTACAAATCAAGAATTAAAAAGCAACATCAAAGAATTTACAGCACTCATCAATGAAAAAAAATACACATTTTTAACTGATAATGGTGTTTTTTCTAAAAAAGGTTTAGATTTTGGAACAAGAACATTATTAGAAACACTTAAAATAGATGAAATAAAAGGAAATGTTTTAGATTTTGGTTGTGGTTATGGACCAATAGGAATATATATAAAAACTAATACAAATTCATGCGTTGATATGGTAGATATAAACAAAAGAAGCATTCATTTAGCAAAAGAAAATGCTAAAATTAATAAGGCTGATGTTAATATATTTGAAAGCAACATATATAGTAATGTAACTAAAAAATATGATTATATCATTACTAATCCACCAATTAGAGTTGGTAAAAAAATACTATATCAAATACTATTTGAAGCTAAAGAGCACTTAAATAAAAATGGTGAATTATGGTTAGTTGTTTCTAAAGACCAAGGAGCTAAATCATTATTAAAAGATTTAGAGAAAGAATATACTGTTAAAGTCGAAAATAAAAATAAAGGTTTTTACATAATAAGTGCTATAAATAATTGACAATTTTTATCTAGTTTGTTAAAATTGTATATTGGTGGCATGTACTAAAAATGTACATTATCGTTGTTTTTATAATAGTATATAGGGGTGAAATTAGTGGCTTATACAATAAAAAAATTTGGAGATCACCGTGAAAGAAGAGATTATTCTAAAACTAAAAATAAAGTAGCTTTAGGTAATTTACTTGAAATTCAAAAGGATTCTTATGAAGAATTCATCACTAAAGGAATAGAAGAGGTTTTAACTGAAATATCACCAGTAGAAAGTTTTACTGGAAATTTGTCGTTGGAGTTTGGCAATTTTAGTTTTGAAAAACCACGCTATTCAATCAAAGACTGCAAAGAAAGATATGCAACTTATGCAGCACCTTTATCTGTTGAAACAAGACTATTTAATGGTGAAACAGGTGAAGTAAAAGAGCAAAACATTTATTTAGGCGATATGCCTATTATGACTGAAAGTGGAACATTCATTATCAATGGTGCTGAACGTGTTATCGTTTCACAATTAGTTAGAAGTCCTAGTGCATACTACGGAAAAGAAGTTGATAAAAATGGTCGTGTTGTTGTTACATCACAAATTATACCAACTCGTGGTACATGGCTAGAATATGAATTAGATGCAAGAAATGTTATCTATGTTAGAATTGACCGTACTAGAAAAGTACCTATTACGACACTTTTACGTGCTGTTGGTTTATCTAATGATGAAGATATTTATTCGTTATTTGGTGAAGATGAATATTTAAGAAGAACAATCGAAAAAGATACAAATAAAAATACAGATGAATCTTTAATTGATATTCATTCTAAATTAAGACCAGGTGAACCATCTACACTAGATAGTGCTAAAAATCAATTAATAACTAGATTCTTTGATGCTTTTAGATATGATTTAGCTAAAGTAGGACGTTATAAATTCAACAAAAAGTTAAATGTAGCTGATCGTTTAATTAATACAGTATTAGCAGAAGATATCAAAGTAGATAAAGAAGTATTATTTGAAAAAGGTACTGAAATTACTAAAGATGTTCTTGAAAAATTAAAAGAAGTTTTAAATAATGGTTATGGTGTTAAAGAAGTACCTATTAATGAAGAGTTAGATACTTATAATAAAGTTCAAGTAATTAAAGTTTATTCAAAACTTAATCCAGAAAAAATTATCAATGTTATTGGTAATGATCAATCTATAACTGTAAAAAGACTTACTATTTCTGATATATATGCTTCTGTTTCATATTACTTAAATTTACTTGAAGGCGTTGGTTCATTTGATGAAATAGATCACTTATCTAATCGTCGTGTAAAACAAGTAGGGGAACTTTTACAAAATCAATTTAGAATTGGTTTAAGTAGAATTGAAAGAGTAATTAGAGAAAGAATGTCAACTCAAGAAATATCAGAAGTAACGCCAAAGTCTTTAATCAATATTAGACCACTTACAGCGGCTATGAAAGAGTTTTTTGGTAGCAGTCAGTTATCACAATTCATGGATCAAACAAACCCTATAGCTGAGCTTACAAACAAAAGACGTTTAACATCTTTAGGACCTGGTGGTTTAGCTAGAGATAGAGCTGGTATGGAAGTACGTGACGTTAACTCATCACACTATGGTAGACTTTGTCCAATTGAGTCACCAGAAGGACAAAATATCGGACTTATTACATCTTTAGCAAGCTACGCTAAAGTTAATGAATATGGCTTTATTATGACACCTTATCGTAAGGTAGAAAACAAAAAATTAACAGATGAAATAGTATATATGACTGCTGATGAAGAATTAGATTATTACATTTCACAAGCTACAATTGAAATGGATGATAATAATGTAATTACTGTAGAAAAAGCACCAGTTAGATATCGTGGTGAAAATATCATGGTAACTACTGATAAAATAGATTACATAGATGTATCACCACAACAAGTAGTATCTGTTACAACAGCAGGTATTCCATTCTTGGAACATGATGATGGAAAAAGAGCCCTTATGGGTGCCAACATGCAACGTCAGGCAATTCCATTATTAAAAGCCGAAGCGCCACGTGTAGGTACAGGTATTGAAGCAATATCAGCACGTGATTCTGGAGCAGTTGTAATTTGTAAAGCTGATGGAATAGTTACTTATGTAGATGCCAGAAAAATAGTTGTTAAAACTATGAATGGTGAAGATGTTTATTACTTAAATGGTTATGAAAGAAGTAATGCATCAACTTGTTATCATCAAGTACCAATCGTTAGAAAAGGCGATAAAGTTTATAAAGATGAGGTAATTGGTGATGGACCATCTACTGAAAAAGGTGAGATGGCTTTAGGTAAAAACGTTACAGTAGC
>JALELF010000012.1 GCA_022771715.1 Bacillota bacterium | reverse complement strand
CCTCGTATGATTTTTTGTAACAAAATGGACAAAATGGGAGCAAGTTTTGAAAACAGCTTAAAGAGTATTGATTCAAGACTTGGAGTAAATGCTAAACCTATTGTTTGGCCAATTGGAGCTGAAAATGAATTTGAAGGTATTATTGACCTAATTACAAGAAAAGCTTATAAATATGATGGAAAACCAGAAGAAAATGCTACTGAAATAGAAATTCCTAGTGATTTAGTAGACATCGTTGAAGAAAAAAGAACTGAATTAATTGAAGCAGTTGCTGAATTCGATGATGAATTAATGACTAAATACTTAGAAGGTGAAGAAGTAGAAATTGACTTAATTAAAAAGGCAATTAGAAAAGGAACACTTGCTGTAGAATTTTTCCCAGTAATGTGTGGTACTGCTTTAGGAAACAAATGTGTTAAATTTGCTCTTGATGCTGTAATTGACTATATGCCAAGTCCAATTGATATTGAATCAATCAAAGGTGTAGACTTAGATGGTAATGAAATAGTAAGACATCCATCTGACTCTGAACCATTCAGTGCATTAGCTTTCAAAGTTATGACAGACCCATTTGTAGGAAAATTAACATTCTTTAGAGTTTACTCAGGTAAATTATCAGCAGGTAGTTATGTTTTAAATGCTACTAAAAATGTCAAAGAAAGAGTAGGAAGAATTTTACAAATGCATGCTAACAATCGTACAGAAATCACAGAAGTATTTGCTGGTGATATTGCTGCAGCGGTTGGACTAAAAAATACTACTACTGGTGATACATTATGCGATGAAAAGAAACCTTGTATTCTAGAAAGTATGGAATTCCCAGAACCGGTTATTGAATTAGCAGTTGAGCCAAAATCAAAAGCTGATCAAGATAAAATGGGATTAGCTCTTCAAAAATTATCAGAAGAAGACCCTACATTTAGAGCTACTACAAATCATGAAACAGGTCAAACAATAATAGCAGGTATGGGAGAACTTCACCTTGACATTATTGTTGATCGTATGAGAAGAGAATTTGGAGTAGATGCTAATATTGGTAAACCACAAGTATCTTACCGTGAAACACTTACTCAAGCTGGAGAATGTGAAGGTAAGTATATTAAACAATCTGGTGGTCGTGGACAATATGGTCATGTTTGGATTAAATTTGAACCAAATCCAGATAAAGGATATGAATTCGTTGATGCTATCGTTGGTGGTGTAGTTCCTCGTGAATATATACCAGTAACTGATAAAGGACTTCAAGATGCACTTAAAACTGGTGTACTTGCAGGTTACCCTATGATAGATGTAAAAGCAACATTATTTGATGGTTCTTACCATGATGTTGACTCAAGCGAAATGGCATTTAAAATTGCTGCTTCAATGGCTTTAAAAGAAGCTAAAAACAAATGTAAACCTATTATTAAAGAACCTATCATGAAAGTACAAGTAGTTGTACCTGATGAATATTTAGGAAATGTAATGGGAGATATTACTTCTCGTCGTGGTAGACCATTAGGGCAAGAATCTCGTGGAAATGCATTAGCAATAGATGCAATGGTACCACTTTCTGAAATGTTTGGTTATGCTACTTCATTAAGAAGTAATACACAAGGTCGTGGAACATTTACAATGGTATTTGATCATTATGAAGAAGTTCCAAGAAATATTGCTGAAGATATCATTAAGAAAAATGGTGGAAACTAATTAAAAAAGCTTGCTATTTTTAGTTAGTTGATATAAAATTAAATATGTAAATAATTATAAGGAGGAAAAATAATGGCAAAACAAAAATTTGATCGTTCAAAACCACATGTTAACATTGGTACAATTGGACACGTAGATCATGGTAAAACAACTTTAACTGCTGCTATTTCTTCAGTTTTAGCTGGTAGAAATGGTAATGAAAAAGTTAACTTTGATAGTATTGATAAAGCACCTGAAGAAAAAGAAAGAGGTATTACAATCAATACTGCACATATTGAATATAGTACTGATAAGAGACATTATGCTCACGTTGACTGTCCAGGACACGCTGACTATGTAAAAAATATGATTACTGGTGCAGCTCAAATGGATGGTGCTATCTTAGTTATAGCAGCAACAGATGGACCTATGGCTCAAACAAGAGAACACATCTTACTTTCTCGTCAAGTTGGTGTACCTCGTATGGTTGTATTCATGAATAAATGCGACATGGTTGATGATGAAGAATTATTAGACTTAGTTGAAATGGAAATTCGTGAATTATTAAATGAATATGGATTTGATGGTGATAATACACCAATCATTCGTGGTTCAGCTCTTAAAGCTCTTGAAGGAGATCCAAAATGGGTTGGTAAGATTGATGAACTTATGGATGCAGTTGATACTTGGATTGAAACTCCAGCTAGAGATACTGATAAACCATTCTTAATGCCTATTGAAGACGTTTTCACAATTACAGGTCGTGGAACTGTTGTTACAGGACGTGTTGAAAGAGGTCAATTAAAACTTAATGATGAAGTTGAAATCGTTGGTTTAAAACCTACTAAGAAAACTGTTGTTACAGGTATTGAAATGTTCAGAAAACAATTAGATTATGCAGAAAGTGGAGATAACGCGGGTGTATTACTTCGTGGTATTTCAAGAGAAGAAGTAGAACGTGGACAAGTACTTGCTAAACCAGGTACAGTTACACCTCATACTAAATTCAAAGCACAAGTTTATGTATTATCTAAAGAAGAAGGCGGACGTCATACTCCATTCTTCAGTAACTACAGACCACAATTCTATTTCAGAACTACAGATGTTACTGGTGTTATTGAACTTCCTGCTGGTGTAGAAATGGTTATGCCAGGAGATAATGTTGAAATGACTGTTGAATTAATTGCTCCAATAGCAATTGAAAATGGAACTAAATTCTCTATCCGTGAAGGTGGTAGAACAGTAGGTTCTGGTAACATTTCTGAAATTATTAAATAATTTAGAGTTATTAATAAAAGACTATCAAAAGATAGTCTTTTTTGATATAATGTTTGTAGGGGATTAGTATGAATTTTTTAGGAATAAGTGAGGAAACTTTAACAAAAGATTTAAAAGCTTTATATGAAATTAAAAGCAAAATAAAAACACTAGATGAATTAGAAGATTTACTACAAACTTATAATATGATATATGATAATTTTGAACTATATGGAAATAATTCTTTAGATGATATTGATATAAAATATAATATAAAAAAACTAGAAAAGAGAAGAAACAAGTTATTGTCTAAACAAATAACTATGTATTTGGATAATGATTTTTTAAATATTTTGGCTAATAATTTTTTTAATAATTATTATCTGTCTAGTTTTGAAACAATTGATATAATGAAAAAGCGAAGCTTTAATAAAATCAAGAAATTTATTTTAGATTTTTATGGTAAAATAGGTAATTTAGAATATGAAGTAGCTAAAAAGATGTTTGATGAAAAAAGAATTGATGTTTCTTATTTTGAAGAATATAATGGGTGTGCTATGAGTTCTACATTACTTGGAACAGGATATATATTTGTAAATAAAAATGAATCATTAAATGATAATTTAGTTCTTATATTGACTCATGAAATAGCTCATATAATAGAGTCAAAACTGCAAATGAAACATAATGTTATTTATAGTACTAAAAATATTAATTTTTTAACTGAAATTATTTCTAATATATATGAATTGCAAATGAGTAAATATTTAAATAAATTTAATAAAAATATATGTGATTATACTTCATCAAGAATGATTAATTCAGCTTTATTAAATTTTTCTGATTTGTTACTTTATTATGGATATAACTACAAAATTAGAAATAGCGATTTAATCGCATATAATAAAACTGATGAAAAAAATATGTTTAATTCTATACTATATGGTTTTCCTGAATATCTATCACTTAAATTATTAGATAGTGGCATAGATATTGAAAGTATAAAAAATAGTATATACTATTTAATAAAAAACAATTATAATTTAAATTACGAAGAAATTGTTAAAATATTTAATTTAGATTTAGATGAATTTATACAAGGTAATATTAATAGTAAACAAATGAAAAGATATTTAAAAAATACGTAATATGCGTATTTTTTTATATAATCTTGTCGATTGAATAAATATTCTATTATTGTCGAAAATATATAAAAAAATAAGAATAGGTGTTAAATTATATTTGAGGTGATAAAGTTGCTTGAAATTATTACTGAATTTAGAAAAGGAATATTTTTTGTAAGACTAGGTGGTGAATTAACCAAAAATAATTATTTGCTACTTCGTAATGAAGTAAGTAATTTAGTTAAGGATAATCAAATTAGAAACATTGTTTTTAATTTAGAAAACCTTAATAAAATTGATATAAAAGGAATAAATGAATTATATTATAATTTTGAATTGAGTAAAAAAAATAAAGGCTTTAGTTTAATTTGTGGTGTTAATGAAAAAATAAATGAGCAAATAAAAAAAGCAAGAATAAATAAATATATGACAGAAATAAAAAATGAATTAAGTGCTTTTAGCTTAATATAAAGGAGATATGATGGACTTAAAAGATTTAATCATGAATAATCAAAACTTAATCTACAAACTTACTCATTATTTCAAAAATTATGAAAATAAAGAAGATTTATTCCAAGCTGGTTGCATAGGAATGGTTAAAGCTTACAAAAAATACGATTCTTCTTTTAATGTTAAATTTACTACATTTGCCTTTCCGTATATTTTAGGGGAAATGAAAAAGTTTGCAAGAGAAGATAAAGGTATTAAAATCAGTAAAGATATTTCTAGATTAAATAGTAAAATAGAACAAGCAACTATTATTTTATCTCAAAAGTTGATGCGTGAACCTACTATAGATGAGTTGTCTTCATTTTTAGATATTTCTACCTATGATTTAGCTGAAGCTATTAATTCTACTAATAATATAATGAGTATCGATGAAGTAATTAATAATGACGGTAAAGAAGTTACCTTACACGATATTATTAAAGATAAAGAAACTGACCTCGATAGTTTAATAGCTTTAAGAAGCGCAATTAAAGGATTATCTGATTTTGAGAAAGAACTTATTGGTAAGCGATATTATAAAGATATGACACAAAAAGAAGTTGCTGAATGTTTAGGAATATCACAAGTACAGGTATCACGTAAAGAACAAAAAGTATTAACAAAGCTAAAAAGTAAAATAGCTAGTTAGTATTTTTTTTGTATATTTTAATTTTTCTTCTTCATAATAATTTTAGGAGGATAATTATGGAGAAAAATCAATATAAAAATATAGTAGCAAAATATACACCTAAAGAAAACAGACTATTTAATGGCATGCTTGCCTTTATATCTGGCGGTTTAATGGGAATGTTAGGACAGTTAATAGTTAGTTTATATACATATTATTTAGATATTCCTACTAAACAAGCAGGCACTTATATGATAATTACTTTAATATTTTTAGGTTGTTTATTTACTTGTTTTGGTTTTTTTGATAAGTGGGTTAGCTTTTTAAAGGCAGGTTTATTTATTCCTTTAACAGGTTTTGCTCATTCAATGATGAGTGCAGCTTTAGAATATCGTAAAGAAGGACTAGTTACAGGATTGGGCGCTAATATGTTTAAATTATCAGGAACAGTTATAATATTTGGAGTGGTAAGTGCCTATGTTTTTGGACTTATAAGACTACTTACAATGGGAGGATAATATGACAATTACATATAATAATACGTTTGTAAATGGTATAAGTTTAGTGACTGGTCCTTATGAAAAAAGAGGACCATTATCTAGATTTTTTGATAAAACATATGAAGATTTTTATTTTAATAGACCTACATGGGAACAAGCTGAAAGCAAATTAATAGAAGACAGTGTTGATATTCTACTTAAAAAAATTGGAAAAACCAAATTTGATATTGATGTACATGTATCTGGAGATTTATTAAATCAATTAGCGTCTACTAACTATGCTTCAAGTAACATTGGTATTCCTTTACTTGGTGTTTATAGTGCGTGCGCTACTAGTATGGAGGGAGTTATTATTGGTGCTAATATGGTTGATAAAGGAATAGTTAAAAACTGTATAGCCTCAGTATCGTCACATAATGAAGCAGCAGAAAAGCAATTTAGATATCCGACAGAATATGGTGGTCCTAAACCTAAAACAGCAACTTTTACTAATACAGGTGGTGCATCTATTTACTTATCAAAAGAGAAATCCGACATAAAAGTTGAATCATCCACTATTGGTAGAGTAGTTGATTATTCTATTACTGATGTTTATCATATGGGAGCAGTAATGGCTCCAGCCGCAGCCGATACCATATATAAACATTTGAAAGATTTAAAAAGAGATATTAACTATTATGATTTAATTTTGACTGGTGATTTGGGTATCTATGGTAAGAAAATACTAAAAGATTATATGAAAACAGAATATAATCTTGACTTAAAAAATTATGATGATGCTGGTACTTTAATATACGATATGGAAAATCAAAATGTATTTGCTGGTGGTAGTGGCCCTGCCTGTCTACCTTTAGTAGCGTATTCTGCTGTTTTAGATAAAATGCACAAAAAAGAATTAAAAAAAGTTTTGTTAGTTGCGACAGGTTCTCTACATTCACCAACCATGGTAAATCAAAAGTTAAGTATTCCCGCTATTAGTCATGCGGTTAGTTTGGAGGCGTTATAGTGCTATATTTAAATTCATTTTTGTTTTGTGGTTTTGTTTGTTTAATTGGTCAAATTATTTTGGATAATACCAAATTAACTCCTGGACATATTACTAGTATATTTGTAGTTGTTGGTGCCTTTTTAGATATATTTTCTATATATGATAAAATAATTTTATGGGCAGGTGGTGGTGCACTAGTACCAATTACTTCTTTTGGACATTTACTTATTCATGGAGCCTTAGAAAAGGCCCAAGAATTTGGCTTTATGGGACTTGCCATGGGAATGTTTGATTTAACAGCGTCAGGTATTATATCAGCTATTATTATTTCCTTCTTTTTATCACTTATTTTTAAGCCTAGAGACTAACAAGTTGCTAATTTTTGTTAGTTTTTTCTTTACTAATATTGACATATTTCCTTATTTTTGTTATGATTTAGTAGTACTTATTTATGGCGTGATTGGTGAAGTGGTTAACACGGCGGATTGTGGTTCCGTTATGCGTGGGTTCGATCCCCACATCGCGCCCCATTTTATAATTTTAAAAAATCATACGTTGTTATGATTTTTTTAGGAAAGAGTAATATATATGGATGAAAATTTAAAAAGAAGTATTATTTTAGAACATTATCAAAATCCAGTTAATAAAGGCTTAATTAATGATAAATCATATGAATTTATTAATATGAATAATGAAAGTTGTATTGATGAAGTAAACTTAATGGTTAAAATTGATGATAATAAAATAAAAGATATAAGATTTGATGGAGAAGCTTGTGCTATATGCACGAGTGCTACTTCTATAATGATTGATACACTAAAAAACAAAACTGTCGAAGAAGCCAAAGAAATATATCAAAATTATGAGAATATGATAGATGAAAAAGATTATGATGAAAACATATTAGAACAAGCTATAGTTTATCATGATATAGCAAGACAACCTAATAGAAAAAAGTGTGCTTTATTATCTTGGTGGGGTATTAAAAAAATATTAGATAAAAATTAGAAATTATTGTATTTTGATTAAATAAATACTATCTTTTCTAATTTTTTTAATATATAATTATATATGGTGGTTATATGAAACTAGATGAAAAAAAAGTAATAGAAATATCTTCCATCAAAAATGAACCAAAATGGATGTTAGATTTTAGATTAAAATCATTAAAAAAATTTAATGAATTATCAAATCCTAACTTTGGCCCAGAATTAAAAATAGATTTTGATGAGATTAATTATTATAAAAGAGTAACTGACACAATTACAAATGATTGGAATAATTTAGATAAAGATATATATAATACATTTGAAAAGATAGGATTGCCAGAAGCAGAAAAGAAATATTTATCAGGTGTTCACGCTCAATATGAAAGTGAAACTATATATCATAATATGTTAAAAGAACTAGAAGAGAAAAATGTTATTTTTTGTGATACTGATACAGCTTTAAAAAAGTATCCTGATATTTTCAAAAAATATTTTAATACACTTGTTAAATATGACGAGAATAAATATACAGCTTTAAATGGTGCTGTATGGAGTGGTGGAAGTTTTATTTA
The DNA here is from genome assembly GCA_022771715.1 of Bacillota bacterium. Lineage (GTDB taxonomy): Bacteria > Bacillota_I > Bacilli_A > RF39 > UBA660 > JALELF01. The sequence goes on along the minus strand of JALELF010000012.1, from coordinate 23,409 downwards.
TGTTCCACCTCATACAAAATTAGATAGACCTCTTCAAAGCTATTTTAGAATTAATAGTAAAAATATGGGACAATTTGAAAGAACTTTAATTGTAGTTGATGAAGATTCAGACCTACATTATATGGAAGGTTGTACTGCACCAACCTATACAACGGATTCTTTGCACGCAGCAGTAGTTGAAATATTTGTTTTAAAAGGTGCTAAGTGTAGATATACAACTATTCAAAACTGGGCAAACAATGTCTATAATTTAGTTACTAAAAGAGCGATTGTAGAAGAAAATGGCTTGATGGAGTGGATTGATGGTAATATTGGTTCAAAAGTTAATATGAAATATCCAAGTTGTATTCTAAACGGAAAGTATGCTAAAGGCAATTGTATTTCAATAGCGGTTGCAACTAAAGATCAAATACAAGATGCAGGCGCTAAAATGATTCATTTAGCTCCTAACACCGAAAGTAATATAATAAGTAAATCAATAGCGGCTAAAGGTGGAAATGCAACATATAGAGGAACAGTAAATATAGGCAAAAATGCTTTTAACTCAAAAAGTTTAGTTAAATGTGATACAATAATAGTAGATGAACTATCAAAAAGCGATACAATTCCTAAAAACATTGTTAGTAATTCATCATCGACAATAGAGCATGAAGCAACAGTATCAAGAATTAGTAAAGAAAAGTTGTTTTATTTAATGAGTAGAGGTCTAAATGAAGAAAAAGCTAAAGAATTATTAATTATGGGTTTTATTGATAGATTTAAAGAAGAATTACCAATGGAATATGCAGTTGAATTAAATGCATTATTAAAAAATTATTTTTAATTAATTAATAGAAAGGGATTAATATGAAAAAGAAAATATTATTTTTGTTAATTGTTTTATTGTTTACAGGTTGTGGTAAGGTAGATACAAATAAATTAGAAAATAAACTTCAAGAATTAGGAAATGATTATTTTTCTAATTATATGATAGGTAGTGCACAAAACCTTGATGTTGCACTTATAAGTATTGCTGATTTAAAAGAAGCTAATACAATAGTAGATGCTAATTATGATTTATCTTTATTTAAGAATTGCGAAGATACTTCAATGGTTAAAATATATTTAAAAAGTGGTACAACTCAAATAGAAAAATATGAATTTGATTTAAAATGTAAATAATTTATAATTTTACAGATTTAATATTAAAATAAAAAAATTAATACAAATACATTAAATTTGTTAGACAAATTTAAGATAGAAAGTATAAAAAAGATTACAGAAATGCTTATTTAATTGTTTGCATTTCTTTTTTTATTATTGTATATTCTTGGAAGAAAGGAGGTTTTGCATGTTAAATCAAACAGTTATAGTTGGTAGATTGGTGTCAGATCCAGAGCTTAGAGAAACTGATAATGGTAATAAAGTTACTAACGTAACAATTGCTGTACCAAGAAGTTTTAAAAATATAAATGGTGAATATGATACAGATTTTGTTTCATGTGTTTTATGGAAAGGCATTGCTGAAAGTACTGCTAATTACTGTAAAAAAGGTGATTTAGTAGGTGTTAAAGGTAGATTACAAACAAGAGAATATGAAACTGATAATGAAAAAAGAAAAGTAGTTGAACTAGTAGCTGAAAAAGTAACATTTTTGTCTGGTGCTAAAGCAAAAGATGCAAATTAAAAAGAAGCTTATTTGCTTCTTTTGTCTTTAAATACGTCATAGAATAAATCATCAGGTTTTAGTGAAAAGATGTCAGCTATTTTAATTGCCATATCATATGATAATCTTCTTTTTTCACTTTCAAGTTGCCAGTAGAATGTTTTACTTATATTTAGTAGTTTAGCCATATCATTAAGAGCATAGTTTTTTTCTTTTCTTAATTTTTTTAATTTTTCCATAGTATCAATCCTTTCTTATATTTATATTTTACATTAACCTAAAGTTAATTGCAATACCATTTTTAACTTTTTGTTAATTGTGTAAAAGAGTGTAACAATTCATAATTTAATCTTTTAATTTGTATTATTAAATGTTATAATTAGATAGTTAATGGATGTGATTATATGGAAAAATATATACCAGATATTTATCAAAAAAGTATTTATACTATTGATTATGATAAATTATTGAATAGGGGCATAAAGTATCTTCTTTTTGATTTAGATAATACTATTGTACCTGTTACTTTAAGAAAGCCAAATAAAAAAATAAAAGAATTATTTGAAGATTTAAAAGATAAAGGTTTTATTATTATTATATTTTCAAATAGTAGTAAAAAACGTATAAAACCATTTAAAGACGATTTAGAGGTAGATTGTTGTGCTAGAGCTAATAAACCGTTCAAGAAAAAGTTTTTACGTATTATTAATGAATTTCATATTCCTATTGATGAAATAGCTATTATAGGAGACCAAATCCTAACAGATATAGTAGGTGGTAATAAAATAGGAATTACTTCTATTTTGGTTAATCCCGTTAGTACTTATGATTCGTTTTTTACAAGAATAAATAGAAAATTTGAAAATAGAATTATTAAAAAATTAAGAGATTATGACTTATTTACAAGAGGAAAATATTATGACTAAATGTTATGGATGTGGAGCATTTTTACAAAATGATGATATTTCAAAAGAAGGATATACTAAAAATTTAGATAATAGTTTATGTGAAAGATGTTTTAGAATAAAGAACTACAATGATTATAAACCAATTAATAAGGACAATAATATTTATTTAGATATTATCAAGAACATAAGCCATAATGATTTAGTTTTAGTTGTAGTTGATATTTTTAGTATAAGCAATTCTTTAAAAAATATTATAAATATGATTAAAAATGATAAGTTATTAATTTTAACTAAAAGAGATTTGTTAAAAGATGATATATATAATGAAAAATTACTCAATTATTTTGATGATTCATTTGTTGATAAAATAATAATAAGTTCTAAAAAAAATTATAATTTTGATTTATTAATGTCTATGATAAATAAATATAAACATGGTAAAAATGTATATGTAGTTGGTTTTACGAATGCTGGTAAATCAACTTTAATTAATAAAATAATTTATAATTATACAGATATTTCTAAAACTATTACTACTAGTAATTTACCATCTACCACTCTTGATACGATTAAAATAGAAATTAATGATGATTTATGTTTGATTGATACTCCAGGTATAGTAGATAGTGGAAATATTATAAATTATATTGATAAAGCTTATTTAAAAAAAGTTATTCCAAATAAGGTTATTAATCCAATTGTATATCAAATAAAAGCGAAACAAAGTATTTTAATTGATGACTTATGTAGAGTTGATGTAGAACCTTATAATAACTTAGTATTTTATTTTTCAAATAGTTTAAATATTGAAAGAGTTTTTAAAGACACTGATAAATTACGTAATTTAGAAAAACATGAAATAAATGTATTAAAAAAATGTGATATAGTTATTAGTGGTTTAGGTTTTATTAAGGTTATGAATAAATGTAGTATTATTTTATATACTTTAAATGGTGTTTCTGTTTATACTAGAGATAGTTTACTTTAGTTATAAAAGATATTAGTCCGTTTTGAATTTATAAATATAAATGAGATAAAAAAGTTTTATTTTATAGTAAAACTTTTTTATTTACTTTCTATTGTAAAATATCTACAAAAAATGATATAATCTATGTAGAATAAGAATAGGTTGATGCTTATGGATATGGATTTAAAATATTTGTTGTCAAAAGTAAATAGTATAGATCATCCAAAATGGGAAGATACTAAAGATGCTATTATATGGATACTATCAAGTTTTATAAATAAAAGCTTAATAGAAAAATTAGTAAGCAAAAGAATAGAATCATTAAAAATAAAATTAAAATACATAAAAAAATATACTAATTATGATAAAGAATTAACCTATATTCAAAAACTAATCGATAACTATAATAATAAACTTATCAGCACTTTAGAAGAACTTATATCCATAAGTAAAGAAATAGATACATTAGAATTAAAAATAAATAGTTTGTATATAAGAACTTTAGAAAATAATGACGTGTTATATTTTGATGATAATCTAGATGAATATATAGAAGTCTTAGATTTAGAAAAAACAAGTAAAGTGCCTGTTATTGATGTTAACGACAAAGATATAGAAATAATATCTGATTTAGAAAAAACCATGAAATTAGCAAAACTATCTAAAGAACAACTAAAAAAACTAGATATCAATGATAAAACAATAGAAGTATTAAAAGATTTAGAAAAAACTATGGTTTTAAAACCAATTAATGATATAGAAGTTTTAGATTTAGAAAAAACAATAAAGATGCCTAAAGTAAAAAAAGAATTAAAAAAATTAGATATTAATGATGATTCAATAGAGATAATAAGTGATTTAGAAAAAACACTATTTTTAAACAAAAAATTAGAAGAAGACAATATTGAAATATTAGACTACTTAGATAAAACCATTAAAATACCTAAATTAACAAAAAAAGAATTAAAAAAATTAGACATTAATGATGAAACAATAGAAGTTTTAGATTTTTTAGATAAAACAAGAAAAATACCTAAAATTAAAAGTACAGAATTAACCCGTAAAGAAATAAAAAGCTTAAAAAATTTAGAAGCTACTGTTAAAATAAATAGATATAAAATAACAGAAAGCATTTTAAAAGAATTAGCACGTAGAAAAAAAATAAGAAAAATAGCTTTTACATCTATTCTGACTGTACTTTGTATTACTTTCTTTATATCATCATATAGAATTATTGCTTGGTATAGAAGCAATGCTTCTTTAAGAGAAGAAATAGAAGAAATAACTAAAAATATTGAAATTAAAGAAATAGATGACGACAATAATATAGTAGCTAATGAAAATGATAAATATTTAAACGAAACATTTATTGATGTTGATTTTGATGAATTAAAAAATACTAATCCAGATACAATCGGGTGGATTTACGTACCTGGAACTAACATAAATTATCCATTTGTACAAACTAACGATAATAAATATTACTTAGAGCACTCATTTACTAAAAACTATAATGAAGCTGGCTGGGTTTTTATGGATTATCGAAATAAAGTAGATGTATTAGATTATAATACAATTATATATGCTCATGGTAGATTAGATAAGACAATGTTTGGATCATTAAGAAATGCCTTAGAAGAAGAATGGTATCAGAATCCAGATAATCATTACATAAAAATATCTATGCCTAGCAATAACACATTATGGCAAGTATTTAGTGTTTATAAAATTGATACTGAAACATATTATTTAAGAAATAATTTTGATAGTTATGAATCACATAAAAGTTTTATTGATAATCTAAAAAGACGAAGCATCTATGACTTTGATGTCAATGTAACAACTGGCGATAAAATTTTAACATTATCAACTTGTTATGACAATTTTAAAAAAGTAGTTGTTCATGCTAAAATGATAAAACAATATAATAAATAATACCTTTTTGGTATTTTTTTTATTAATTAGTAAATACTATTTTTGGAAAGGATTTATTATGAAAACAGAAAACGAATTAATTTTGCATATTTATGAAAGTTCCCAAATGGGTATAGAAGCAATAAATAATCTATTAAACGAATTAAAAAACAAAGAAAACAAAATAAAAAAAATACTTGAAGATGAACTAAAAGAATATGAAAAATTTTATAAATCTTCAGAGAAATTGTTAAAAAAAGAAAAAATAGAATTAAAAGAAAAAGGAAAAATGGCCAAAATGATGGCTAAAATAGGTATCAAAAAAGAAGTACTAAGTGATAACTCTGATTCAAAAATTGCTCAAATGCTGACACAAGGTTTAACTATGGGTGTTACACAAATAGCAGCTAAAATAGATAGTTATAAAGATGTTATTTCCAAAAATCATATGGAACTTGCTAAAAATTATAAAAAATTTCAAGAAAATTCAATTGAAAAATTAAAGTCATATTTATAATTTAAACTCATAATATTTTAATGGGTGGGTACTATGAACATAAAAAAACTAATTAGTTACATAGTTATAACTTTATTAGTAGGAAGCTTTTTTACTTTGTTTATAATGGATAGTTTTAATATCTATAATACAATAGATAAACCATTTTTAAGTCCAAATAAAATAGTTTTTCCTATAGTTTGGTCGGTTTTATATATACTTATGGGTATTTCCCTTTATATTGTTAGTGAAAGTAAATACCTAAACAAAGATAAAAGCTATTTATTATATATTTTACAGCTTTTAGTAAATTCAGTTTGGCCATTATTTTTCTTCAAGTTTAGATTATTTTTTGTTTCATTTTTGATAGTACTATTATTAATATATTTAGTAATAAAGTTAATATTAGAGTTTTATAAAATAAATAAATTAGCTGCATATCTTCAAATACCATATTTACTATGGCTAATATTTGCTTCATATTTAAGTTTAGGTGTATTTTTACTAAATTAATTAAAAAAAATTTCGGAAAAAAAGGAAATCCGATTTTTTTTTGGAATAATTATAGTAGGAGGGTAAAAAAATATGAAGAAAATATTGAAATTAATTTGTTTTATATTAGTATTTATAACATTTGATGTATCTGCTAGTAACACTGTTAAATATGAAAGGATTGATAATTTTTATTACAAAGTAAAAGTCGGAAATTATTACAATTCAGATATTCAGCCAATTATTAGAATTAACGATAAAGTTGTTTATTGTTTAGAACCAGAAAAATTAGTTGATGAGAATTTAGATTATAACTTAGGCGACATAAAATCTTTAGAGTTAACAGATGAAGAGTTAAGACAAATAGAATTAATTGGTTATTATGGATATGGTTTTTATGATCATACCGACTATAAATATTATTTGGCTACGCAAGAACTTATTTGGAAAATTACCAGACCAAACGCTGAAATATCATGGGTTACTAGTAAATATGGTAGTGAAGTCATTAGTGTAGTTAAGGAAATAAGAGAAATTAAAGAGTGGGTTAGAAATCATGGTAAAATACCAAGTCTTGCTGGTAGTACCTTAAAAACGACAATTAATGAAGAATTTAAATCAATTAATTATACTGGCCTTAGAATGTATAAAGTAAAAGAAAGTACACAACATGTAGTAGAAAGTAATTATAATAGATTAATAATTAAAACAAGTGATTATGTTGGTAAATCTGAAGTGACAATGGAAAAAATAAAAAGAAATGAAAATGATTCTACTACTTTATATGTATTAGATAATCATCAATCATTAATTTATTTAAATAACAACGAAGAATTTACTTTTAACTTTTATGTACTTACTGAAGTAGGATCAATAACTATTCAAAAAATTGATAAAGACACTAGAAAGTCAGTTCCACAAGGTGATGCCTCATTTGAAGGAACAACCTTTAATATTTATGATAAAAAAAGTAATCTTTTATCTGTGGTAGTTACTGATAGTTCAGGTAAAGCTACACTTCCTAATATAAAACTTGGTGAATACTATATTAAAGAAGTAAAAAGTGGTAGGGGATATAAGCATAATTTAGATTCTATGGCTTTTATTTTAACCAATCAAAAGCCTAATACAATTCAATTTTTTGAAAACGAAGTAATTAAAGGTAATTTAGAAATTATAAAAACTTATAGTAATGGCGTTGATAATATCTTTGAAAATAATGCTAGTTTTGAATTAGAGGATTCATCTGGGAATATTACTACAATTACTACTAACTGTAGAGGTTTTGCTAGTGCAATCTTACCTTATGGAACTTATACGTTAAGGCAAATAATTGGCAAGAAAAACAATAAATTTATAGAGCCAATAGAGTTTAATATTGATAAAGATATGACACTTTCCTATAAGTTGCGTAATGAACTAATGAAAACAACTTTAGTTATAAAGAAGTTAGATAAAGTAACTGGTGAATTAATTAAAACACCTGCAAAGTTTAAAATATATAATTTAAGAAAAAATGAGTACGTAACTGTAAACGACAATGAAGTCTTCGAAACAAAAAATGGCATTATTGAGTTAAATGATATTCCATTATCAATTTATAGAATAGAGGAGATAGAGGCACCTTTAGGTTATATAGGTGGCGATAGTATTAATGTAGAATTAAATGAAGAAGACATAAAACAGGGAAAAATAGAAGTAAATATATATAATGAACTTATTTTAGGAAAAGTTGAAATTATAAAAAATGGTGATGATCATCTTTTAAATAACGTTATTTTTAATTTATACGCATATGAAGATATTTATTTAAATGGTGTTGTTCTTTACAAAAAGAATGATATTATTGAAGAAATAGTAACAAAAGATGGAATAGCCTTATCGTCACTATTACCAATAGGAAAGTATTACGTAAAAGAAAAGAGTACAATCAATGGATACAAAATAGACGATAGTAATCATGTATTTGAAATAACTAGTAACAATATTGTTAAACTAGAACTAGTTAATGATTTAATAAAAGGAAAAATTATGATTAAAAAATCAGACTTAAATGGCAATATGCTTGATAATGTAATATTTGGAATATATGCTAAGGAAGATATTGTTATTGATAATAAATTGTGTTATAAAAAGGATGAATTAATTGATACAGTAGTAACACAAGATGGAATAGCTTTATCTAAAGACATGGTTATGGGTACATACTACGCAAAAGAACATGAAACTATTAATGGTTTTAAATTAAAAGAAGATATTTATGAGTTTACTATAGATAAAGAAGAAACTATTATATTAGATGTTTATAATGAAATGATTTATGGAAATTTGGAAATAATTAAAATTGGTGAAGAAAATGACTTATTAGATAATGTAATATTTGGAATATATGCTAAGGAAGATATTGTTATTAATAAAAAACTATATTATAAAAAGGATGAATTAATTGATAAGATAATAACAAAAAATGGAATAGCTTTTTCTAAAAGCATCCCTATAGGTACATATTACGCAAAAGAACTTAAAACAATAGAAGGTTATATAATAGATGAAACTAATCACTATTTTGAAGTAAAAAATGAAGATACTATAATTATCAAGGTATACAATCATAAAGAAGAATCAGAAATATATGAAATACCAGATACGGGTGTTAAAACCAAAAAGGTAAGTGTTATTTCTGAATTAATCATAATTTTTATGGGCTATGTAATTGTTAAATATGCTAAAGCTTAGAGTTTTATTAACTTTTATATTAGTGCTTATTTCTAATAATTTTAAAACAATTAATTATAAATTAGAAATAATTAATCAGTACCAAGAAGATTATTTAGCTAAATTAGAAATACCTAAAATTAAGTTAATAAAAAAATTGTATTCCAAAAATTCATCATTTAACAATGTTGATATAAATTTAATGATGATTGGTGATACTCCTGGAACTGATACTAAAGTGATAATTGCTGGTCACTCTGGTTATGGGAGTAATGCTTATTTTAATGATTTAATTTATTTAGATATTGATGATGAAATAATTGTTTATTATAAAAATGAGAAATACGTTTATAAAATTTCTAAAATATATGATATTGAAAAAACAGGCAAGATTTATTTAGAAAAAAGTGATGTTGGAATTATTGTTCTTATAACATGCCGTATTGGTACTAATATGCAAACAGTATATAAAGGCTATTTAAAATAATTTATAGATTAATAATTGATTTTAGTGTTAAAATACTATATACTATATATATAGGAATAAATAGGGTGATGTTATGAGTGATAAAAATGCTTTGATGAAGAAGACTTTGTATTCACTTTTGATTGTTTTTGTTATTATGGTTGGTGTTTTATTTTATTTTGTAGCAACTGATAAAAATCTTTTTAAAGATAATACCAAACCTAGCCCTGATAAAGAGCCTGATACACCTGATGTAAGCAAAGATCATACAAATATGGATGCTAGTTACTTTGAAAGTCTATTAAATTCTAACAATGTGAGTTATCTTGAAAATGGCTTTTCAAGTATTGAAGATTTGACTAATCAAGATAAATTAAAATTACTTTTCTTAGGCAATAATGAGTATATAAATAAACTAGATAAAGTAACTGGTGAAGAGGTCAATAATTATTTAGGAAAATATTATAATACGACTATAATCAATGAAAATGTTAATTGTGGTGATTATGATTGTTATTTATATGATAGTGATAATGATTTGTATGAAGAAAATTTCAAAGATGATTTATTAAAAGAAGAATTCTTGAAGTCATATAGTAATAGAAAGGTTTATTCCAAAACAACCAATTATGATCAAAAAGATAATACTTATATAATAACTAGATATGAACTTTATCAAGCACCATGTGTTGATTGCACTTTAACTACCAAATATTTTTCTAGTTTAAAAGATGCAAACAATGATGTTAATCCCTTAATAGAAATACCTACTGATTACACACAAAATGAAATAATTAAATATAATACTCATAAAATGTATTCATTAGTGTTTGAAACTAATTTTCAAATGTATAAAGATTCAATACCGTATAGTGTATATACATTTAAAAAAGTAAACGATAATTATATATTAGTTAGTTATGTTATTAATGGGCTTGATTAAATTTGAATTTTATGATAAATTATTAATGTTTGGAGGAATAATATGCAAGTTGTACTTATGATAATAGCGCTATTATTAATTGCTTTAGTTTTACTTCAAAGTGGAAAAGCAGAAAGTGGAGCAGGAGCTTTAACAGGTGTTAATGATAGTTTATTTGCTAATAGAAAAGAAAGAGGCGGAGAGTTATTTATAACTCGTTTAACTTATGTTTTAGGTTTTGCTTTCTTTATTGTATGCCTAATAATAGGTTTTTAAAATATTATCAAAATTGATAATATTTTTTTTGAAGCATAGACAAACAAATGTATTAATGGTATACTTGTTATGTAAGAAGGTGATATTTTGAGAATAATAATGCATATTGATGTTAATAATGCCTTTTTATCATGGGAAGCAATATATTTACTAAATAATGGTTATAAATATGACATCAGAAATAGTTATGCTGTTATAGGTGGTGATGAAGAAGCTAGAAAAGGAATTGTTTTGGCTAAAAGTAATTCTGCCAAAAAATTAGGAATAAAAACAGCGGAAACATTATATCAAGCAAGGAAAAAATGTAGAGTTCTTAGAATTTATAAGCCACATTTTGAGTTTTATGGTGAAATGAGTAATAAATTAATGAATCTTATTAAAAAATATACCCCTGATTTAGAACAAGCTTCTATTGATGAATGCTATATTGACTATACTAAGGTAGCTTATCTGTATGGTGATTATATGGAGTTTGCTAAGAAATTACAATTAGAAATAAAAGAAACTTTAGGTTTTACTGTAAATATAGGTATAGCCAATAACAAATTGTGTGCGAAAATGGCTTCTGACTTTTCTAAACCTTTTAAAATTCATACCTTATTTGATAATGAAATAGTAGATAAAATGTATCCTTTACCCATTGAAGAGTTATTTGGTATAGGTAAGAAAACTGCACCTAAATTGAGAAGTATTGGTGTTAATACGATTGGTGATTTAGCAAATTATGATAATGAAAAATTAAGTTTGTATTTTAAGAACCAAGCAATAAAAATGATTGAACTTGCTAAAGGAATAGATAATAGCGAAGTAATAAGTGAAATGGTAGAAGCTAAAGGAATAAGTCATTCCACTACATTGGCTAAAGATTTAACTAAAAAAAGCGAAGTATATGAAGTATTAGATAAAATATCAGAAATATTAGGAAAAGAAATAAGAAAAATGAATAAGTACGCATATGTTATAACTACGTTTGTTAAAAATAGCGATTTTGTTGTCAGAAGTCATCAAATTAAATTAGAAAGTCCTACTAATAATACTGATACTATTTTTAGAGTTAGCAAAGAATTGTTAGATGATATTTGGGCAGATGAAAAAATTAGACTTGTAGGGATTAGATTAAACAAATTAACTGATAAAAGAAAAGAACAATTGTCTATTTTTGAAGAGTCAAATATTAAAGATAAAGAAGAAGTATTAGATAAAGTTATTGATAAATTAAAAGAAAAATATGGAAATAATATTATAAAATAAGTTCTTTTTTTTAATTAACTACATATTATTAATTGAAGAAAGGAATGATTTAATTAATATGGAAACACTTAAAGTTGGAGCTAAGTCAAATCCAAATTCAGTTGCAGGAGCACTTGCTAATGTTTTTAGAGAGAAAGGTAATGTTGAAATACAAGCTATTGGAGCTGGAGCTTTAAATCAAGCAATAAAAGCAATTGCTATTGCTAGAGGATTTGTTGCACCTAGTGGTAAAAATTTAGTTTGTATTCCTGCTTTTACTGATATAGTAATTGATGGGGAAGAAAGAACCGCTATTAAATTAATTGTAGAAGCTAGATAGCTTCTTTTAATTTTTCTTTTGTTACCTTTGGCATAGTCGGACGCTCTTTCTTTTGTTCAATTATATTGTAACCATTCTTTATGTTTTTGATTCAATCATTTAATGTTCCAGTGCTTAATAGTCTTTAAACAGATAAAATAGATTTTCTATTGTTAGCACGCGATTTAAAATCGTGTGGGGTTCACGGGTATAAAGTAGAAAATAACTTACCTACATTTAAAAATAATTCTGATGTAATCATAGCAAATCGTTTTAATGAAGAACTAGCTGTCATAAAACATAAAGTATATATTTTTAAAAAAAATTATAAATATAATTTGGATTTTTATAATTATTATAGTATAATAAACTAAAGGAGGAATAATATATGATTAAAATAGACAAAAACAAGAAAAAAAATTTTGCTATTATATCTGGTATTTTATTAATTGTTATAATTGTTTTCTTACTATGGTTTTTCAATCGAAAGTTTGATGTCACTTTTGATTTTAATAATGGTGCCAAGGAAGAAACCATTAAAGTTAAATACCACCAAGCCATTAACGAAAAAGATATCAAAGCTCAAAAAGATTTAGGAGAATCATTTATTGCCTGGTATGAAGTAGTTGGTATTAAAGAAAAAGAAGATGTCTTATCAGATAAACCATTTGACTTTAATACTAAAATTAATAAGGCTATCAAACTAAAAGCTCTTTATGAAGGAAAAGTTGAAACAATTACTATTACTTTTGACTCTAAAGGTGGTAGTGCTGTTGACCCTATTACTATTAATAAAGGTACTGAACTTATCCTTCCAAAAGATCCTGCATATGCTGGTTATACTTTTAAAGGATGGTATGATATAAATGAAACTCCAATGCATAATAATGTTCTTCTCGCAGAAGATACTACTTTATATGCTAAGTGGGAAAAAATACCTGAACCTAAACCAGAGCCTAAGAAAGAAGAAAAAATATCTTTATCATTGAGTAGAGATACTCTCCATGTTAATGGCATTAAAACAGCTACAGCTACAGCTACAGTTGAAAATTCTAGTGGAAAAGTTATTTATTCATTAAGTGATACGAACTGTATCACTATTAATGAAAATACTGGTGCTATTAGCGTTTCTTCTAATCCAAAAAATTGTTCTAATGGTGCTAGCATTACAGTAACTGCCAAAACCCCTAGTGGAAAAATTGCAACAGCCATCATTTATTATGAAAAAGATTTAGCTTTAACTCACGACAATAAAACTTATACTCAAGATAATCAAACTAACGATAAAAATCCAACCTTCACTGTTAATGCTAATCAAGATGTTAGTTGGAATATAGAAGCTGCCGTAAAGCCATCATATCGTTACACTTATGATGATTACAAAAATAAAACAGCTACATCCGTAACTGGTGGATATATCATTGACAGTATCGTAGAATCAACGGGTGCTACTAGCAAAATAACCACTGATGTCAAAGTAACCGCCACTTCAAAAGCTGACCAAAAAATATCTTTAATAATAAAACAGTATGTAGCATAAAAATTAAAAGATGATACATATGAAGGAACAATTTACTGGAATTCTCCGCTTTTATATGAAGATGAACTTACCCAAGCATTTAAATCATCCATGAAAAGATAGAAATAAAAAAATTAGTTCTTCATTGTTAACTGAAAATTGAGGAAGACAAAAGGTATAGTTTACCATTGAAAGAATTTCAAGAGTAAATAGATAATTTGTTGCACCTAGTGGTAAAAATTTAGTTTGTATTCCTGCTTTTACTGATATAGTAATTGATGGGGAAGAAAGAACCGCTATTAAATTAATTGTAGAAGCTAGATAGCTTCTTTTTTAATTTTAAATTAATATGTTTAAAACATTTACATATAGAGAACGAATATGTTATAATAAACTCGTTAAAGGTGATTCACATGAAATGGAAAATAGGCAATGTAGAAATAAAAAATCAAGTTATTCTAGCACCCATGGCTGGTATATGTAATTCTAGTTTTAGACGTATTTGTAAAGAAATGGGAGCGGGGCTTGTAGTAGCAGAAATGGTAAGTGATAAAGCAATAGAATATAATAATCAAAAAACGATTAATATGCTTTATATGGAAAATGAAGAAAGACCAATTAGTCAACAAATATTTGGTAGTGATCCTGAAACAATGGCTAGTGCTGCTAAATATATTTATGAAACCATGAAACCAGACATAATTGACATTAATATGGGATGTCCGGTACCTAAAGTAGCAGAAAGAGCTAACGCTGGTAGTGCTCTTTTAAAAGACAAAGAAAAAATAAAGCAAATTGTTACATCAGTTGTTAAAGCAGTCCCAATTCCAGTAACTGTAAAAATAAGAAGTGGTTATGATAAAAACGAAGCTGCCCAAATAGCAAAAATAATAGAATCATCTGGTGCCAAAGCAATAACAATACATCCAAGAACTAAAAAACAAGGCTTTAGTGGCTCAGCTGATTGGAATATAATCAAAGAAGTTAAAGATAGTGTTAAAATACCCGTTATAGGTAACGGTGACATTAAAAGCTGTTTTGATGCTAAAAAAATGCTTGAAGAAACCGGATGTGACGCCGTAATGATAGGAAGAGCTACATTAGGAAATCCTTGGTTAATAAAAGAAACTGTAGCGTATTTAGAAGATGGAACTATACTTCCTAAAGTAACTCTTAAAGAAAAAAAAGAAATAATAAAAAAACATATAAAATATTTAGAAAGCACAAAAAATGAAAAAGTAGCTTTGCTTGAAATAAGAAGTCATATTGGCTGGTATTTCAAAGGAAATAAAAATTCTAAAAAAGTAAAAGAAGATGTTTGTAAAGCAAAAAGTATAAAAGAAATTTTAGAAATAATTGATAATTATGAGGAGGAATAAATATGAAAGTAAGTTTTAAAAAAAGACTATTCGCATACTTAATTGATTTTGTACTATTAACTACTATTGTAACAATAATTAATTGCGTTTTACCAACTACTACAAAACAGGTTGAAATAAATAAAGAATTAGATTCATTACAGCAAAATTTATTAGATGGAAAAATTGATAATAAACAATATTTTGATGGTTACAAAAAATTACTTCCCGAACTTGATAAATCAAATATGGCAATCAACGTATGTAATTTAGTATTTATTCTAGGATATTTTATTATAATACCAGTAGTTAATAATGGTCAAACATTAGGTAAAAAAATATTAAAAATCAAAATAGAAAAAATAGATGGAAATTTAACAATAAGAGATATGGTAATAAGAAATTTTATAACAACAAGTTTATTGCAGTTAATGATTTCTTCAACTCTTGTATATATTGTAAATAACGATATATATTATAATTTATCAATATTTGTAAGTTTATTACAAATTTTACTAGTAATTATAACTTCATTTATGATAATATATAGGAAAGATGAAAAAGGTGTACAAGATTTAATTACAGGTACACAGGTAATAGAGGTGTAATAATGAGAGAATTTACAGAACAAGAATTAGTTAGAAGAGAAAAATGTGAAAATTTAAGAAATAGTGGCATTGACCCATTTGGTCATAGATTTGAAAGAGATTCATTTGCTAAAGATATAAAAGAAAAATACAAAGATGTAGAACATGATGCATTCGAAAATATGACAGATACTGGAGTATTAGCAGGAAGAATTATGTTTATTAGAAAAATGGGTAAAGCTTCATTCTTTACTATTAGTGATAAAACTGGTTCAATTCAAGTATATATTTCAATAAATGATGTAGGTGAAGAAACTTATAATTTATTTAAGACTGCTGATATAGGAGATATAGTAGGTGTTAAAGGTAAAATCATGAAAACTAGAACGGGAGAAGTAACAATTAAATGTCTAGAATATACACATTTAGTTAAAGCTTTAAAACCGCTTCCTGAAAAGTTCCATGGTTTAACTGATGTAGAAGAAAGATATAGGAGAAGATATGTAGATTTGATTATGAATGAAGAATCTAGAAATATTGCTTTTACAAGACCAAAAATAATTAGATGCATTCAATCTTTTATGGATAATGAAGGATTTGTAGAGGTAGAAACACCAGTATTAACACCAGTACTAACTGGAGCTAGTGCTAAACCTTTTATAACTCATCATAATACACAAGATATGGACATGTATTTAAGAATAGCTTTAGAATTACCATTAAAAAGACTTTTAGTAGGTGGTATGGAAGCTGTTTATGAAATAGGTAGAACATTTAGAAATGAAGGAATGGATCCAAAACACAATCCTGAATTTACTTTAATGGAAGCTTATTTAGCATATTCTGATTTAGAAGGTATGATGGATTTAACAGAAAGAATGTATACAAAAATAGCTAATGAAGTTATGCATAAAACAGAGTATAATTGGTGTGGATATGATATTTCTTTAAAAGGTCCTTGGAAGAGAATTAGTATGGTTGATTCAATAAAGGAAGTAACAGGTATTGATTTTAATGAAATAACTGATGTAAACACAGCTTTGGATTTAGCAATGAAACATGATATTCATGTAGAAGAACATGAAAAGACAGTTGGACATATTATTAACTTATTCTTTGAAAAGTATGTAGAAGAAACATTAATTCAACCAACTTTCTTATACGGTCATCCAGTTGAAATATCTCCACTTACAAAAAGAAATAAAGATAATCCAAGATTTGTAGATAGATTTGAATTATTTATAGGTGGTAAAGAGTTTGCTAATGCCTATACTGAACTCAATGACCCTATGGATCAATTAGAAAGATTTGAAGATCAATTAAAAGAAAGAGAACTTGGTAATGATGAAGCTAATGATATTGATATGGACTTTATCGAAGCATTAGAATATGGTATGCCACCAGCAGGTGGAATTGGATATGGTATTGATAGATTGATTATGTTATTTACTGAACAAGATACTATAAGAGAAGTTATCCTTTTCCCAACTATGAAATTAAAATAAGCAGATTTCTGCTTTTTTTAATGTTACAATTTAAAAAAATTTTATTATAAGTTAAAAATAATTGCTTAAATTACTTAAAATACTAATTTTTTCATATACTTAATTGGTGAAGAATATGTTTTTTAAAAATATCCATGTTAGAATTAAAATAGTTTTAATAGTAATAATTTTTTTGTTTTCCTTGATAGTTGGTAAAGTATTTTATATTCAAGTAATTCAATATGACAAATTAAAAAAATCAGCAAATGGATTATGGAGTAGAAATTTACCAATTGAAGCTAATAGGGGTTTGATTTATGACAGGAATGGTGTAGTAATAGCAACTAATTTAACAACAACGTCATTAGTACTTATACCCAATCAAATAAAAGATAAAGAAAGTACTGCTAGAAGTTTAGCAAGTATTTTAAATGTAGAATATGAAGAAATGTATAAACATGTTAGCAAAAAAACAAGTATAGAAAGAGTCCATCCAGAAGGCAGAAGATTAAGCTATGAAGTAGCAAACGCAATTAGTGAACTAAAAATAGATGGCGTTTATTTAGTAAAAGAGTCTAAAAGAAACTATCCATATGATACATATCTATCTCATACATTAGGATTCGTTGGTATTGATAATCAAGGATTAAGTGGCTTAGAACTTATGTATAATGATTACTTAACAGGAAGTTATGGAGCAATAAAGTATTATAGCGATGCTAAAGGAAATAGATTAGAATTAGCAGAAGCTTATGAAAAACCTCAGGATGGTATTAATATGACATTAACAATTAATCATAAAATTCAAACTTCTTTAGAAAGAGAATTAGATAATGCAGTAATAAAATATAATCCCGATCAAGCACTTGGAATAGTGATGGATCCTAATAGTGGGGAGATATTAGCAATATCTTCACGTCCTAATTTTTCACCATCAAATTAT
The DNA here is from genome assembly GCA_022771715.1 of Bacillota bacterium. Taxonomy (GTDB): domain Bacteria; phylum Bacillota_I; class Bacilli_A; order RF39; family UBA660; genus JALELF01. The sequence goes on along the minus strand of JALELF010000012.1, from coordinate 5,168 downwards.
CAAAATTATACTACAGAAGAAATAAATAGAAATTTACCTGTTTGGGCTACATATGAACCTGGTTCAACATTCAAAATAATTACTTTAGCTACAGCTTTAGAAGAAAAATTAGTTGATTTAAATAATGATACTTTTTTTGATAGTGGTGGTATAAAAGTAGAAAATGCCACTTTACATTGCTGGAAACATGGTGGTCATGGAAATCAAACATTTTTAGAAGTAGTTGAAAATTCTTGCAATCCCGGATTTGTTCAATTAGGATTAAAAATAGGAAAAGATACATTGTTTAATTACATTAAAAACTTTGGTTTTGGAAAAAAAACAGGGGTTGATTTAAATGGTGAGGGTAGTGGTATTTTATTTAACGAAAATAAGATTGGTTTAGTTGAATTAGCGACTACATCATTTGGTCAAGGTGTATCTGTAACACCTATACAGCAAATAACAGCAGTCTCAGCTGCAATTAATGGTGGGTATTTATATAAGCCATATATAGTAAAAAGTTTAAATGAGCCCGAGACTAATACAGTAATAAAAGAAAACAGTAAACAATTAGTCAGAAAAGTATTAAGTGAAGAAACAAGTGAAAAAGTAAGATACGCTCTTGAAAGCGTTGTAACTAATGGAACTGGAAGACCCGCTTTTATTGATAAATATCGTGTTGGTGGTAAAACAGGTACAGCACAAAAAGTTAAAAATGGAAGATATATGGTAGGTAATTATATAGTTTCTTTTATGGGATTTTTACCTGCTGATGATCCTAAAGTAATTGTATATGTTGCAGTTGATAATGCTAAAGGTGTAACTCAATATGGTGGTACAATAGCAGCGCCAATTGCTAGAAATATTTTACTTGATGCAATAGATGCTTTAGAAATAGAAGAAAGAATTGGGTGGAGTGAAAAAGAATATAATTATTATGATAAAAAATATATAGAAATTCCAAATGTAGTTGGTATGAAAGTAAAAGATGCTTTAAAATTATTAAAAAGTTTTAAAATAGAATTTACTGGAACTGGGGAAGTAGTTAAATATCAAACTCCTAGTAGTGGTACTAGAATATATGAAGGTGAGAGTGTAAGACTATTAGTAGGAAGTGAAGGGTAAAAGATAATAGTTTAGACTCTTTTCAAAATAACTTACAATTATATTGTTTAGCAATTTTAATTGTGATATAATACGCTTAATTTGAAATTTAATAATAGATATGTAGATTTAGATAATGTTTTATAAACTTGATGATGAAAATTAGTTAGATAAAAAAATACTTTATGAAGAAAATTGAAAGGAAAAAAGAAAATGAACGAAGAATATGAATATAGCTTTAAAGTAAAAGATGTTGCTCCTTTTATTGATTATTGCGTAAATAACGATTATGAATTAAAAAAAGAGTATGAACAAATCAGAACTCTTTATAAGAATAGTGGGAAAGTAATGGCAAGAATTACAAAAAATATTTATAAAAATGATGAAGTTGAGATATTAAATTTCAAGGATGATAATTTAAATGACAGTACCCTAAAAATAAGTAGAGAGTCAAAAGATTTATTAGTTAATGATGAAAATAGAGAATTTGTAAAATCTTTATTAGAAATTTTAGAATTGAATATATCAAAAAAATTAGAAAGAAAACGCTATGTATATAATCACAAAAATGTTATTTTTGAAATAGATAAATATACAGTGCCAACTATGAATGTAGTTGCAATTGAAGGAAAAAAAGAAGAAGTTGATAAGGTATATAATGAGCTGAAAGTAGTTATAGATAATAATATTATTAATGATTAAGGCAGCATTGTTACTTTTTGACATACTTTTATACGAGAATACCTTGTATTCTTGTTTTTGCCTTGACATAAACTGCTAGCTTTTGTATACTTGTGGTAGGTAGATGATGTTATAGTATTAAGAATAACCTTCTTTCTTTATTTAAGGAGGAATGTAAGTGAAAGAATTAAAATTTAACATTCAATGCTTATTAAAAAGAAAAGAATTATATATAGCAATATGTATTATATTACTTACAAATTTGATTCATGTAATACTATGCGTTAAAACAAACATACAGTTAAATAACGTTTTAGAACAATGCTATTCAGGAGAATATCAATTTATCTTATATAATGTTGAAGTAGCGTTTAATACATTTATTATCATCATATTTCCTATAACAACTTCATTAATATTAGCGGATACAAGTTGGGTAGAGAAAAAAAGCAAAACTTTAAACTTATTATGTACTAGACTAAATTATAGGAAAAATATATTTGTAAGATTTTGCTTATCAATTTTTATAACTTTTATTATTTTATTTATCGGTTTTTCTGTTAATTATTTATTATTAAGGATAATATTTGGTTCTGGGAATACACTTACTTATTTTCAAGGCCCAGCATATCATTTAGATTTAGATTCTAATTATTTTCTTGATAATCTAAGAATTGCTAATCCAGCAGCATTTGTATTTACTATTAATTTTACTGTATCATTATTGCTTAGTTTATTATCTGGATTATCATATTTATTATCATTTTTTATAAAACAACGATTTGTTATTTATTTTATTTCGTTCGCGTTTTTAATAATAACAGAGATAATATTTCCTTATATTGGATTTAAAAATATATCATATATTACAATGCTCCAACCATTTTCACATATGACCGTTGAAAACTACATAAGTGGAATAATGTTAATAATAGGTATACAAATAATATTGTTATTAATAAATATAAGAAAAAAGGATATTTTAGTATGAAAAAATTATTATTTTCTAGGTTATTTATCTTTTGTATATTAATAAGTATTTTTATTGGCTTTTTAATTGGTATTGATATAAAAAATGATTTTATTAATCTTTATGCTGGGAAAATGTCATCATTAATATTTAGATATACATTTTTAGTATTAATAGTTTTTATATCGAGTACCATATTTAATAGATTATCAAACCCAGTATTAATTGCTCGCAAGAAAACATTTTATAATGTATTTATGGAAATGTTAAAAAATGAATTATTAGCATTTACATTGTTGTATATTTGTCAAAATATTCCAATTTGTATGCTAAATTTTCACTTATTTATAAATAATATTGATAAGATATTAGTAATAATAATTAATTTAATTGTTGTTTCTACACTTATTTCAACTATCATTAGCTTTATTGATATTTGGGTAAAAAAAAGAGTCTTTTCTAATTGTATATTTTTGATAATTTTCTCTTTAATAGATTTTTTAACTGAATACTATAATTATTTTATATTTGAAAAAACAACTTTTGATTTTCAGTATATTTTTTCATTGCCACTTATTTACAAAAATTATGTTATTATACTAGTTCTTATTGTTTTGATTATTTGTTTATTAACTTCAATAATAATCAGTTTATCGCAAAGAAAGGATTATTTTTTAAGAAATGAAACTATGTAAAATTAATTTAAAAGAAATTATATCATTCGCTTTTATGATAGGAATAATATGCTTTTTTAAAACAATTTATATTAACAGTATAACTTATACATCATATAGTGACTTAGTAAGTAATATTCTCATTTTTTGGAACAAAAATCAATTTGTAAATCTAATTTGGTTTTTACCAGTACTTATGAATTTATTCTTTGTTAGTAAAAAATATTATGAAAAATTAGTTGTATTTAATCCAAGATATGGTAATAGGTACAATTATGTTTCATATGTCATTAGAGACTGTTTTATATATTCATTTGCTTATAATTTAATAGTGGCGCTTTCAGAGATAATATTTATAACATTATTCATAAAAGCTAGTTATTACTTTTCGTTTGAATTGATCAAAAATGTTCTTTTATATGTTTTAATTAATATTTTTCTAGATTTCGTAACACTTTATTTATGTTTATTAATTAATAAATATATGTATTCATTTCTAATAGTAATTAGTATTTGTATTATGTTTTTAGTTGTTTCAAATAATTTTACTTTATCATTTTTGAAGACTTATTTTATTATTTATGTATTAGTTATTATAATATTAGTTATTTATCTGATTAAAGGAAAATATCAGAAAATTGATATAGGAGGTTTAGAACGTGACATTAGAAATTAAAGATTATACTAAAAAAATAAAAGACAAATTAATTTTAGATAATATTAATTTAAAACTTGAAACAGGTAAAGTATATGGTTTCTATGGAAGAAATGGTTCATGAAAAACAATGCTTTTTAGAGCAATAGCTACTTTAATTTATCCAAGCTCTGGTGACATATTAATAGATAATAAGTCTATTATTTAAGATGATTTTGATTTAAGTAATATTGGTTTGTTATTGGAAGACCCAGGCTTTTATTCACATTTAAATGGATTTGATAATTTGTCTTTACTATATGAAATTAATAATAAAAAAGATTCAAATCATATTAGAAAAATCTTAAAAAAAATAGGATTAGATAATTATGAAAAAGAAAAATATAAAGAGTATTCATTAGGTATGAAACAAAAATTAAGAATTGCTCAAGCTATTATGGAAAACCAAAAAATAATTATTTTAGATGAACCCACTAATGGTTTAGATGAAGCAAGTATGGAAAATATTAGAAACATTATTATTTCACTGAAAGAAGAAGGAAAATTAGTTTTATTAGCGAGTCATAATAAAGATGATTTAAAATATTTGTGTGATACTATATATAAAATAGATAATGGTAAAATTATTGGAGAAATAAAACTATGAAATTCTATAATAAATTTTTTCTTTTTGTTATTTTATATGTTGCTATTTGTATTGTTGTTGTAATGGTTGCTAAAAAAAGTATTAAACATTTTGATTATGAAAAATATTTAAATGAGAGTGATTATACAATTGTACCAGAAGATTTTTTAAATAATGGTGCAGGTTTTAGTGAGTATAGTATTCATACTTCTATATCAAATATAGACGATTTATATAATTCAATTATTTTAGTTATTTCAATAGATAAAAATCCTTCATTTATTGGAAATGGGATTATTAATAACTGTAAAATAGAAAAAGTTATAAAAGGCGACAATCTAACTGAAGGAGAAGAAATTCAAATTTATGATTTAGTATCATATTGGAAAATGTCTTATACATCATATTTAGGTGGTAGTACACCTTTAAAGAACAATAATAAGTATCTTGTTTTTATAAGCAAAACAGAACGTGCTA